>JBHPKP010000029.1:0-10489 GCA_042566505.1 bacterium
ACTATCCAACCTATTTAGATAACGGCGTTTAACAATACTAAAGTTTACTTCTACCTGTCCCATCAAACCTTCCAGAGTTGTTATAGATTTTTCCAAACCTTCTACTTTACCGGTTTCCAACTCTACTGACTTTTTACTAAAATTTTCCTCTTTTGCCATCTTTTTCAGTTCTGATTTTACATTTGCATCTGTTGCTCCTCTTTTTGCTTGTTGAAGTATATCAACCGCATCCTCAATAACTGTCTCATTGGAATCGCTTTGTTTATCTTTTTGATTAAATTCACGTATATCGGTTTCTGCAGAATATTTTTGTTTTTTGTAAAAACTATATCTATCGATCGCTGTTTCTAGTTTTTGTTTGCTTAGTGTGTAGTTTTCAGGCAATTCAATAATATCGGCTGTATCCAAACGTCTCAAAACTTCTCTTGCTCCCACATTCTTTCCGGTCTCGAGAAATTCTGCCATAGCTTTTGTCATCTTTTGATGTGCAATTTTAACATTGCTGGATGCAGCTTCTCGCCTGCCTTCCAAGTATGTAATCTTTGCATCAAGTTTTGCAGCTATTTCAGCAGTTTTTCCACCTTTTAATGCTTTCAATTGCTCAACAGTTTTATCCAAAGCTCTATTCTTTCTTGTATTGTAATAATTTTCAAGTTCAGTCAAAAACTTTTGCTGTTTCCTGGACATATCAAGTTTATAATTAATATCTTTTTGTTTCAGTTTTGTAGGTTCCTCACCCTTCAAATTTACCTTTGCCTTTCTAGTATATGTCCTAGCCTTAAATGGACTCCACCATGCTCCACTTGCCTTTGCATATATTTGAGACTCAGCTATCAAACCTCCCTCATTACCTATTCCGTTCAATGCCTCGCCTATGTTCTTTTTAAATTCAGCTGTTTTTGTCTGCTCATTTATTAATGTTTCCACTGCTGCCCCATCTTTTGCATTAAGTAAAGCATCATCTTTCACTACATCTAAGTTCTCTGTCTTTTCGGCATTCATATGTTTTGTTACTGTTACGGCCTCTGACCTCACATCTTTTTGAAATTGTGTTCTTTCCCGACCAATTTTGGATTCCCCGGTTATAAACTTTTCTCGTTTATATTTTGCTTCTAAAATTTCAAACTCCGCATTTTCCAATCTACTTATAACTTCTCTAACCATTTTCCCATTCTTCCACTTTATTGCTTGGGTCCTAAAAGCATCCCATTTCAATTGGTTAGTTGTTTGAGCAACGCCTTTTATTCGAAGTGTTGCAGGCGCTTTAAATGTATATTCGAGCGCAACTTCTTGTACATGTAGATCAGTAATCTCTTTAAATACATTTTTCAACAATGACTCTGTTTTTCTTAATGGGTTATATTTCCATGAGAAAACAGATCGTTCTCTAACCATTATTTCAGGCAGGTATGTAATATACCCTTTTTCGCCGCCTATTTTTTCAACTATCTCAATCTGTTGTTTAATTCCTTTAAGTTCATTATCAAGTTTTGTTTTTTCTGATTGTTTAGCTTCAATTCCAGCTTTTTCTCGTTCTATTTTAGCCTCCGAAGCTTTCCCCTCTTGCTTTCTCAGTTCTTGTTCTCCTTCTAGTTTTTCTATGTTCTTTTCCTTTAAATCTATTTCAGCTTGCTTTGCTTTCTTTTGAGCACCAAGAGCATCAATCCTAGTTTTATATTGAGCTTTAAGTTCATTAATCTTTTCAGATATAACTTTTCCTTCTACATTTCTGAGATTTTCCTCTGCTGTCTTTAAGTTTTTCTCCTGTGCTGCTAGTTTATTTTCTTCAATGCTCAATTCACGCTTTCTTTCTCCTACTCTCTTTTGCGTTATCTCCAAAACATTTTTCAAAGTATCTGCTTTTTTAAACTCAACTTTCTCAACAACTTTTAACTTTAATCCTTTTTTATAGCGGTTCAATAATTTGGCTTCTCCGAATACCGGATCAACTTTCCACTTTTTTGCTTTTTTCAATAATTCTTGTGCTTGCTTATATTTAAACTTTTCTGTTTTCTTAATATCTCTTACTCCATCCAACAATTCTTTAAAAGTAGTTGTTTCTTTTTCTTTTCCCAATAACTTCTTAAATTCCCCTTTCAGTTCGGAAATCTCTTTTAATTCTTTTTGTACTTTTTCCAAATTTTTCAAACGTCTTTCAAAATCTTTGATTTTCTTTTTAAAGCCGCCATCTTTAATCGCCTTTTTCGCATCATTTTTCTGCTGCTCAAATTTACCTTTCTCAGTTTTAATCTTACTTTGTATATCTTTAAATTTAATAGCTTCCAGTTTGATCCCTTCATTAATCAACTCTCTAATCGCACCCTCAAACTGTATCCCCTGAGCAGTAAGCTTCGCTTTTTCATACTTAAGCACTACATCACTAATGCGAGCTTCTGCAGCCTGCAGCTCTGCCATAGCTTTTCTAAGTGTCTTGATATGGCTCTTATTAGCCGTGCCATTTTCGAACATTTCAGAAACAACTTGCTTTTGCTTTGTGTAGTTGTCTATTTCTATTTCAAGTCTGCTCTTTGTTCGTCTTGCAAATTCATTCTCTATCCATTCCCGAACTCCTATAGTTTTTTTCTTTACTCCTGCTACTTCATTTAACTTTGAATTCATATCTTCGATTTCTTTGGCTTCTTTTGTCTTCAAAGGAGTATTAGTAAACACCTCTATCTGAGACTTAGCATAATTATAGTTTGCCTGCACAAGCATAAATTCAGCGTCCACTTGTTCCAAACGTTCACGAAGTTTCACTCTTTCCTTAAATGATGTTTCACTCTGCATACGTTCACGTACAACATCCACACGCTGTGAATATCTAAACACTATTAGTTCTGACTTATCAAAAACACGCTTCCTATAAAACTCTTCCACAACTTCATAAACAGATTCGTCTGTTAGCTTTTCCTTATCAGAAAAACCTTTTTCCGGCGCTTCGGCAATTCTTTCATTTAATGTGTTTAGTTCACCAGCTTTGATTTCTTCAATTGTCTTGATTTTACTCTGAACTTCTGTTTTTAAATTTTCCGGAAGTTTATTAACTGCCTCTTTGAGCTTTTCAACTGTTTCTGCCTTTTCTAATTCTCTAATCTGCGCATCGGTTAATTTCAGTTCCTTACTTTTTACAATTTCCTTTAAAGAGTTAACAACATCTTCAACCAACTTTTTTTCCATTTTCTTTAAAACACTACCAATCTTCTCGCCCTTCTCTAAAGCTTCTATAAGCTCATTAATTTTTCCGGTTCGTTCCAACTTTTCCTTCAAAGCTTTCACCAGGTTCTTACGTGCATCAAATCTTTCTTGGACATACTCTCTTAAAGCTTTTTGTGTTTTTACTCCATCTTTAACAAGACCAACCTTATGAGTCATAACCATTTCCAATACATATGTATCCAAAACATCCGCACGGAACTTTTTCAAACGAGAATTTACTATGTCTATTATTGTCGCACCCTTCCTAGTCTGCAGTTCCAATGCAAAATCAATACCCATGTTTCTTTCTGCGCTAATAATACCTCCTATTGCTTTCGAATCAACTTGGAGTTGAGATCTTTTCAATATTTTTGCAACAATACTTTCCGGTGTAATATCTACATTTTTTCCTTCCCTTATTTCCTTTATCAGTTCCATTTTTGCTTCGGTATACTCTTTTAACAAGTTTTGATTTTTTTCTGTTTTTAACTTATTGACATCAGTTACTATCTTTTCCATGTTAACTCTTGTCTCTCTCGCAAAAAGCTCATCAGCAATGCTTTTCATAGTTTCACTTACAAGAGCCGGATCCATTTCTACTACGCGATTAGCTTCGGCAATTTGCAAAAACTCTTCTATTTGTTGTTTTTCAGATGTTCTCTTTTTATATGTCTCCAAATCTTTAAGTTCTGTTTTTAAGGCACCGCTTTTACTTTTCATCTTTTTCAATCGCTGGATTCTAGCCTCAACTTCTTTAGGCTTATTAAAATCTACCTCATACTTTTTACTTTTAATTTCACGCAATTCATTTTCTAGCTGCTGCAAACGAGTCTGTTTTGTTCCTATTTGACTAACATCAGCATATTTAGCTTCAATAACCCGTAGTCGAGCTAGTTCTGCACCTGTTGCTTTTCCTATTTTTGCCTCAAGCATCTTTCTTAGTATTGTTATATCAGAGATTGCATTAGCCTCCTGTCCCAGCAGCTTCTTGAAATCAGATATAGCTTCCGAACTCTTTTTCAATCTTTCTGTTTCTATTTGCCTCATATATGCTGCGCGCTCTTTCAGGGTCTGTGTTGTATTTGACCTGTTTATCACCTCAAGTAATGATCCTCTAAATGTTTGTTGAACACCTTCGGCAATTGTTTCATTTTGAAAGCTAATCTCTCCCTTTAGACCGGAAATTTTTGTTATCTTTGCAAGCGCAGGATCAATCATTCCACGCTCAACCTGACGCAAAAATTCTCGACCGCTCATTTGACCTTTACCTTCTACAACTATATTCGGATCCCCATGTTTTAAATATTCAAATAAAGCAGCAGCATCTTTTGGAGACAATGCGCCGTCTCTATTCTTTAGTAATTTCTTTGCATTTTTAGCCCTTTGTTTCTCAGGGCTGCCCTTATCCAAAAACAGCTTGTGAAAACCATGGCTAAGCCCCAACAGCGCAAAACCAAATTCCGGATTAGTTGCAATAACAACCATTGAGCCAACCTTAAGTCCCAGATCCATAACTGTCCCAAGAACAGGCATAATTGTCTGCGGCACAATTTTTGCACCTGCCTCCAAAACAAGCCCTGCCTTTGCAGCAGCTGCCTCCAAACGAAGCGCTGCCTTAACAAGCCTTGGCTTTCCAGCTACTGCTGCAGTTTTTGCAGTCCATCTAACTGAAACCTTGCCTATCTCTTTACTAAAAATCTCTTTCATTTGCCTTGCAAATCCCACTATAGTCTTTGCTCCGGAAAGTGTATACACGGCATTTGCAAGCCCCTGCGCTTTAATATCTGCAAACTTCGGCTTTACAAAAGTTCCATCTTTCAGTTTCAGTTCTTTACCTGTAATTTTTGACTTAAGTGTTTGTGTAAATTCTTTGATTGTTGTCCAGCCGGTTGCATCAGCAATAAACTTCCTAACCCTGCCAACTTCCACTGCTTTTGGTCCGGCCTCTTTAGCTAAAGCAGCTTTCTCTGCCTTCACTAGTTTTCGATTAGCCCATGCCTCTCTCCATCTCGTAGGTATAAAAAAGTCCTTTGCAAAAGCTTTCAGGCGCGCTACTTTGCCAATTTTTGCAGCAGCTATATCTTTAAGGCTAAATCCTTGTGCTCTTAATTCGCTTATAGCTTTTAAAGTAGTTGCATTCAAAGTTCCTTTTTTTGCCTTTTTGAGATTATTCAGAATTGTCATTGATTTACCATTTTTCAAAACATTCTTTGCTCTTTTCCATAATAAACCAGCGCCTATGACACCTGCTCCGATAAATGCAAGATTATTTAAAAGGTCACCTGCAAAACTGGTAGAATAAACAGCAGCTGTCACAACTGCACTTACTCCAAGTGTAACAACAAGTGCCGGAGCAGCGTATTTAAATTTTGCCCATGCGCCTTTTGCATTTTTAAATCCTTCAGCAAACTTTCCCATTGGCTCTATGATTTTTTTAAGAGCATATTTCCCTGCAGACACAAGAGCATAGACTGGCAGCGCAACAACTGCCGAAATAGCTGTAATTGCTCCAACAGCTATCGAAGCTGCACCTCGTGCAAGGGTCCAACCAACTTTTGCCAAACCAGTAGCTGCTGCTGCCTTTGCTGTCAATGGCGCAATCCAGTTTGTTGACATTTTTGTATAATTTCTTCCAACCCACGTATTAGATTTCCAACTACCAGCTCCTTCTTTTGCACCTGCACTTTTACTTTTACTTTTACTTTTAGACTTAGCTCCTTTTTTCCCGGCTTGCGCGCTTACCTTTAACATAAAAATTTCACCAACTGATTTACCAAAACTATCTACACCATATTCAAATGTATAGCCGCCTGTACCATAAACATCATCTTTTATTCCAATAATATTGTTATCAGCATCATAAACTGCGCTCTTTTTACCTTTATTTGCAAATGTACGTTTAAAACCTTTTGCAAAACCATGTTTTTTAATATTGTGAATAAATGAACCGGGTTTAAAACCTATTAATCCCTCAACAATCCCTACACCAAACCCCAAAAATCCTTCTACGGTTTCACCTATTGCATGTCCTGCATCCTGGCTGCCGAATGACCAAGCCGTATGATTTGCCATCTGTCCCATACCAAGTATAAAACCACCAAAACCTTCTACAAATCTGAATGGTGCAACTGCAAGCGCTTTAGGAATATTACTGATAAACTTCTTAAAGCCGCCTGTACCTATAGCAAAACCTGTTGCTCCTAATACAGTTGCGCCTACTACGGATAGTGTCAATGGCGAAGCATTTCTAGTGAGAATAGCTAATCCCGCAAGCATAGCGGTCGCAAAGATTGCAGTTACTGTTTTATTTGAACTAATCTTTTCACATACATAATTTATACCGTCAGACAAACCTTTCAACATTGCATTGTAAGCTTTATTAGTGTTGTGTAGATTTTTTTCATGCCAGGTCTGATCTCTCACAATGAATCCATCACCCTTTGCATTTAGTTCAACCATCTTTCCATACTCGTCCTGAAGAATTTTATATTCCTGCAATTTACCAATTTTATAATTAGTTATTTGCAGTGCCTCAAATGCATCTGCAACTGACATTACTTTGTCATGCTTCAGCCATTTGCCGCTTCCTTCAGACAGCTCATGATAGTCTTCTACAACTACCATCTTATCTTTCATATTTTTCAGCTTTTCCAAATTTTCCTGCATTTTTATTGAGTTTATTCGCACATTTTCCATTGCTATATTGAAACGTTTATTGTTTTCCATACTATCAAAACGTTTCAAAAGATTTTTAAGCTGGCCAAACTCATCCTTTCTCAATGAGCCGCTTTTATATTTATTAAATAATTTTTTCAACTTTGCATGATCTTTTCTAAACCTGCCAATATAGTCAGCATCCAATCCGCCGAAAATTTTCTTAAGCTCCGCATCAAATGCAGCTCTTGAACCCTTTAGATTTTTTTCCGCTGCTTTATACTCGTTATACTCAGGCACATTAAATAATGCTATTTCAAGGTGCTCTTTATTTTCCATTTGCTTTTGCAGCATCAGATCAATTTTTTGACCCTCATCAAACGCTGACATAATTCCCATGACAGCGCCTGCTATAATGCCGCCTACAACAATTGTCCAAGCAATAGCTCTGGCTATAGCCTGCGCAGCTGCAACAAATCCACCCGGCACCCAAATAAGATTGGAAAACTCCACATATGCCATAAATGCAGCCCTTGCAGTAGGAATCGCCATCATCACACCAAATATTGAACCAAGCAAAAGCCCCAATATACTGGCCTTTGTAGCCTTATATTCAGCAACAAGCTGCCTGTTTCCTTCCAATTCAATTGAAAGATCCTGAGTAGCCTTTGGCCATGCCATCTCAATTACTCTATCAACACTATCCGCATAAGCCACTATTTCGTTTATTCTCTCATCACTAAACTGCAAGGTATCCTGAGTATATTCCCTTCCAAGTCTTTCCATTTCTTCTGCACTTCTTGCTGCAGCTTTTTCAATAGTTTTTTCTATCTCTTTAGCTTTGGCTGTTTGAACTGCAATGATTTCATCCGCTTGGTCATTAGCTTGCTGAATAATGTTATCCGTTTCCTGTTCAAAACTTTGACCAAAACTATCATATTCATCTTGTGCCACTTTACCTGCTTCAACATCAAAATATGGAGGCTCATCACCCAATTTCATTCCCTGCATATCAGCGGGCAGAAAAACCTCTGCTTTACTATTTGAAGTAGATGCAGCCGCAAGTAATTCGCGTGCCACTCTTGTATCTTCATCCGAACTCATAGTAAGCCTTTGGTCCGCAAGATTTGTTAATTTCAACCCATTGTTTGCAGCATCCTTGTCAGTAATTGGTCTGTAACTTTCTTTGTCCCCTATATGTCCGCCTTGTGAATCATCCGAATAAGATATTACACTTTTAGAATCATCTATTGACTCAAGTCCTTCTCCATTTTCTTCAAATGGCGAACTTTCTATTGCTTTTTCCGCCCGCGCATAAATCTCATTAAGTTCTCTCATAAGCGCACTTTCACTATTCGCTTTTAAACTCTCCAAATCACTATTCATCTCACCATACTGCTCATTCATTTCTCGCTCTGAAGAAGTTGAAATCGCATCAACTGAATCTTGTTCAACCCCCTGTATCTCCTCAACTTGGTCCATATATTTTTTGTCGAAACCTTCCACTCCAGCCTGATACATTCTATCAATATTATTTAGTGACTTATTCTGCGAAGTCTTCAAATTCCATTTAACATTTTCCAAATACTCCAAACGTTCTCGAATATGACCAACCAAATTGTTTTTTTCAGCTAACGGCATAGTATCAAGTTTTCTTGATGCGTCTTCCACTTCATTTGCCAAAGGTACTAATCCAATCATATTTAGCGGAGTAAGTGCAGACTTTCCAACACTCGCAAATCTATTTATGTTTCTCTTCTCATCCGCTATATCCCCCAAACCGCTGGCCCTTGCAAGCAGTGCTTGATAATTAGACACCAAATCCTGTACAGCGTTAATTTTTTCCTTCCAACGCTCATCAACTTCTACACGTTTTTGTTTATAAGTGGCTGTATATTCGGACTTCTTGGTCTCATATAATTTTTTATTAGACTCTAACTGCTTCTTTGAGTTTCCCTCTACATAATTCTGCCACTTAGACCCTGACCGCTCAACTGAAGTCATACTTTTCTCGCTGTTTTTTATTATTTTCTTTTTATTTTTATCAAAGCTTTTCTTTATTTTTTTGTAGGATTTCCTTACCGAATCTAAAAGCTTTGCCTTTTCAGCTGCTCCCAAACGTCCCAAATTAAGTTTCGGCATGAAATTTTTCAGTTCAGCGAATTCCACATTCGGCACATTTTTCTTGGAAAACTTAAATGCATGCGAATAATCGTTCATAGTTGTTATGAAAAAACACGCAATAACTACTGTACTTACGAATTTGGTTATTTTTGAATGGATAAAATTATTCATTTTCTTTCACCTCTCCTACGAAACTAACTCTATGGCCGGTTATAGAAGCTTTTTCAAGTCTTTTTGCCATGTCATCTGTTTCTAAATATGTGCTTTTATTTACATCATCTTCTAAATCCTGCAAAATCTTCTCGCCCAATTGGGAAGAATTATTTTCATCAATTGCATAATATTGTGAAATATCGCCCGTGTAGCCCAAATTTATTACATTATCAAGACTTTCCATGTTTTGTCTATGATTGGAAGCTGCCAAATCCAAACCAATATACTGGTTCTTAACAGCCTTTTTGAGCCATATATTTGAGGTTATTCCATTATTTTTCAATGGTTTTTGGTATGTATATTGTGAAACTTGTTGAGTTTGATCAGTCGCTTTAGATTTTGACATATAAAACGAATAAAATGTCAATGCCAAAGCAGCTGCAGCAACAGCTATCATGATTTTTGCACTGATAATAAAGCCATTTCTTGGCATTAGGATTGATTTGTGCCTTGCAACAAAATTAATACGATCTTGAATCTTTACAGACAGATCACTTGGCATCTGCGGCTCCAACATATCACCTAAAGCATCCTGCAATTTCCTTTGGAAATCAATATCTTTTTGAATATCAACAGAATTATTCTTGGTGAAAGTACCTTTAACTAAACTGATTAAAATTTTGGGAGATTTCATAATCATTCTTTCTCTCCTTTTGGATTTTATTTACGTTTACATATATATAGAGACTTCAAACAAGAAAAAGTTCCATTTTTTTTCACCAATCACGCCCCCCCCTCTCCCTAGGGTTGGCTCATTCTAAAAGGAAAAAACGTTTAAAATCAGAGTTTTTTTGTAATACATTCGAGTAAGAATTAATTTTACAAAGTTCTTTTTGAACAAAAATTACAACATTAAATTTGCATAACCCGAAAGAATAAAATTCCCTTTATTTCTAACGCTTTTTTTAAAATTGAGGTTTAACATGAGTCAGCCCTGCCCCTCACCCCCTGGGTTGATTCATGCTAAACGCCAATCTCTGCCTCTCATCTCCTGCCCCTCACCCCCTGCCCCACTCTCACGAGCTTGGGAGAGAGGGAATACAAATACATTATGTAACCTCACCCCTACCCCTCTCCTAAACTCAGGAGAGGGGGAATACATTGTTGATTAATTTTTATTATATTTATGGTTTTTTTGTTTTTTGTTAGTACTTTTTCTGTATTTTCTATTATTTCTTTGTTTGTAAATCTTAATATTTTTATATCTATATTGTTCAGATATTTTGTTCTTTCCATTTCAATTGCTTTTTTTTCCGGTTCATCATGAATCATTCCATCTGCTTCTATTCCTAATTTATACTCT
>JBHPKP010000031.1:0-10374 GCA_042566505.1 bacterium
TGTAGTACTTGTTGCTGTGATATTGTATGCTTCGGCTGCCACAAATACTGCATCTGTTTCTGTTGTGAGATATCCAATTCCTGCGTGGTCGCCCCAGCCGTATGCTGTATTCCAATTTGTTGCACTTACTATTTTCCCATCTGTTATTGTGCCATCTAAAATGTCAGACGCTGTTATTGTTCCGTTGACAATATGGTATGTTCCAACACTATCTTGCCCAAGCGAACCACCTGTATTATCCACACCATCTAAAAATCCAGCTGGAATATCTGTTAGTTGACTCCAACTTACTGACGATATTTTCACTTGCGTAACTGCTCCGTCTTCTATATCGGATGTCTTCACTTCCCCCACAGCTATATGAGTTGAATAAATAACATCCGCAGTGAGACTTCCACCCGCATTATCAACTCCATCGGCAAAATCAGTAGGCACATTTTTCAATCTAGTCCAGTCTACAGGATTCCCTACTGCATTTATTGTCCCGGAAATACTCGGATCATTTGCAAGTTTTGATAATTGTATCCCAGCACTTGCGCTAATATCGATATCAAGTAATGTGCCATCTACAATATCAGCAGATGTTATTGTCGAATCTATGATGTGGTATGTACCAACACTATCTTGCGTTAATGCTGCACCACCTGCTCCATCGTCAGTTCCGTCTGCAAAACCAATTGGAACATTTTTAATGTCAGTCCACTCAACGCTTCCAGCATCAAGCGCATAAGGTTGAATATATATTTCCTCTCTAGGTAAAAGAATTATTCCATTCACTTGCAGTTCAATATAGAGCACAGTATTCTCGAAAAGACCAGCTGGAAATGAGACATTGTGACCAAGTGGATAATTGAAAAAGCCGCTCACTAAAGAAACTTGCCTTTCCCCACTTGTCCAAAGCACAGTCCCTCCAACCACTGAATTATAAATTCTAAAAATCACTGTTTTTGTACCGGACACCAACTTACCTGCTTCCTCCAAACGACCATGATAATTTATCTTCCCAACAGGTTTAGCCAACAGGAGGGTCGGCATCATAGCGATTATTAAAATAAATAATTTAACTGTCTTCTTCATTTCACTGCCTCGTCACCTAATTACAACCAGCTTCCCTTCTTGAACTTGTTTACCGTTTTTAATTACGTAAATATACAATCCGCTAAACACTTCTTCACCCGAATCATTCTTAACATCCCATCTAACTTCATCAGCAGCATCACAATTTTTATACAGCTTCCTAACCAATTCACCGGAAATTGTGTAAATATATATATCGACTTTTGCTGTCAAATTCGTAAATGTGATATGAGTATGATTCTCACTTGGTTTGAATGGCACAGGATACGCATAAGCTTCATGCACATCATTTGCTGCAGCTTTAGAAGTATTACTTGTTAAGTTTAATTGATTATGAGCAATTGAGTATTGGTCATTAGAAATCAGAACATTTGCAAGTGCCTGCCCCAAATTATAACTAAGTGAATAGTTGCCACCTGCAACTTTATCTTGGTTTTTATTTAGGCTTAAAAGACTAAAGCATAACTTGTAAGACTCTGCTAAAATACTTCCGTAAATGCTCGCAGTTGGAAACAAGGTTATTGGTATTATTGATGCTAATATTTTTAGTTTCATCTTTTTTTCCTTTTTGAATTTTCAAATCGCTTTCATTTTTTCTAATTTTATGATCTAGAATTCACTAAAAAATAAACCCCATAATAGAAGACATTCAAGCGAAGTTTCAGTGAAGATGTTGAATAAAATGTGAATTCGTATTTACAGAAAAGATCAGTGCTTTTTACAGCACCTTTTACGCATCATAAAAACTCTTTTTATCGTCGATATATTTTAATTTAATAAATTAGCAATCTTTTTGGTAAAAAATAGCGGATTTTGAAAAGCATGACAAAAGTCACTTAATACAATTTTTATTAGTAAAATTTGAATGGTTTTATTTGGCTTAAAAGGAATTTATATCCGTAAAAAAAAATCATTTTTTTTTCACAGTTTCTTCGCATCCTAAGTTAAATTTGAAAATACGTTGTGACTTGAATCAAAAAAGAATTGAATATTACATGAAGTGCGCTTTACTCAAATAATTTATTCATAACACCCAACACCAGAACTTGCATATTATTTTCTCTGATCTCTTGTTTATTTAAATACACAAAATTCTGAAATGCAGCATTTTCGAAACTATTTAAAAACTTTCTCAGTATATTATCTACACCCTTTAATATTTCTTTTTTAAATCCCATTGGTAAAATTATTCTTGGTTTTATTTTTCTGCACATATCATAAGCCTGTAAATAATTTATTGCATACTTGTCATTTATATTCACAATCAAAATATCCACTTTCCCAATTTTTTTGTATTGTTTTTTTGTTAGGATATGGCCAAGCGCTCCAATATGAACCACCCGTAGTCCACCTATTTCAAACAAATACATCATGTTTTTTTTATTACTTCCAGCAGTTTCAGATTCTTTTGTTTCAGTTTCAATTGCTTTGATCACTACATCACCAATTTTTTCATACACTTTATCTTTTATTATCCTTGGTCTCCCACCGACGAAAGACATGTTATTATGTTCGAACCGTTCGTTGCTAATTGTCACGATATCCGGCATAACAAGATTGGGCATATCATAACCTAAAGATTCACTTAATGGATCCATAAGAATTTTTAAACCAGCAGGACTTTCAATATAAAAACATGAATAGCCTAACCAGTAAATTTTAATTCGATTAAATAAATCAAGTGTGGATAAATTAGAAATACAGAATATGAAAAGAAAAAAGGTAAGTATGGTTTTGCGATTCATCAAGTCCAACACTCCACAATATATTTCCCTCTACTTTGTGATCCTCGACTCGATCTAAGATTGGGAAAAGGGTTATGAGGTGTTACATTTTCGAAGGCGCATTTATTCCCAATAAGTTAAGTCCATTCTTGATAGTTACTGCAATGCATTTACACAAGATTAGACGACTACTTGCTTTTTGGATATCATCATCCAGCACCCGAACTCTTGTGTAATAGGCATGAAACACTGCTGCCAATTCTTGCAAATAAAGTGTAATGTAATGAGGAGAAAGTTGGTCCGCGCATCGATTAATTACTTCCGGAAATTTCACAAGCTCCTTAATCACTTTCACTTCCTCATCTCCATAAAAGTCATCAAGCTTTCCCAAAATCTTTTCGAACGAATACTTCCCTGTTGATTCAGCAGCTCTGAAAAGACTTGAAATACGAGCATGCGCATATTGCACGTAATAAACAGGATTTTCACTCGAATGTTTTTTAGCAAGATCCAAATCAAAATCAATTGCATTATCAGACCCACGCATAATCAAAAAGAATCTTGCAGCATCGCGTCCAACCTCATCAACTACTTCCTTCAGTGGAACAAATTGCCCACCTCGAGTAGACATGGCAATTTTTGTACCTTCTCTATACAAACTCACAAGCTGATACAAAATTATTTCCAAACTTTTCTCGTCATATCCAAGACACGAAACTGCAGCTTTAAGTCGTGGAATATATCCATGATGATCCGCTCCCCATACATTTATAAGTTTAGTAAAACCCCTCTTGTACTTTTTATCGTGGTATGCAATATCAGATGCAAAATACGTTGGTCGTTTATCAGCACGCACAATCACTCTATCTTTATCGTCATCGTGTCTATCTTTCATATCAATCCACAATGCACCATCACGTTCCACCAAAGCTTTTTTCTCTTCCAGTTTATCCAAGACAAAATCTAACGAACTTTTTTCACCTTCACTGTTATAAAGCTGCGATTCATGAAACCAAGTATCGAATATAACTCCAAAATCCGCCAAATCTTTTTTAATTGTCTCCATGATATACTGCATTGCAAAACTTTCAACATATCCAATTCCAAATGTATCTTTTCCGGTTGCCAAAAGTTCCTTTGCAATATCGATTACATATTCACCCTTATAAAAATCTTCCGGTATCTGAACCTCTTCACCCTTAAGTTGCTTCAATCTTGCTTCAACTGACCTGCCGAGTATCGATATCTGGTTCCCAAAGTCATTCACATAATACTCGCATTCCACATAATAACCCGCAGCCTTCAGTATCCTCGCTACACAATCACCTATCACAGCACCTCTACCATGCCCGATATGAAGAGGACCTGTCGGATTTGCAGACACAAATTCCACCAATACTTTTTCACCCTGTCCTTTTGCACTATGTCCATACTTTGTATCTTGCGTATAAATTTGTTTTAATTCTTCGACATAAAGATTTTTCTTTAGTGTAAAATTCAAGAAACCCGGTCCCGCAATAAAAACATTCTCATAAATATTTTCACCCAATTTATTTTCAGTAAGCTTTTCAATAAACTCCTCAGCTATCTGTCGAGGAGCTCTCTTCAAAACCTTGGATGCAAGAAAACATATATTTACTGCAAAATCCGCATTAATATTTTTTGGCGGCTCTTCAAGTTGGAATTCTATTTTCTCATCTGAAATTTCCAACCAAGTTTGTAAAATTATTTCCTCAAGTTTTTTTTGAATCATGTTCCGTCCCTAAAAAATAGTGTCATTGCAACTGAAAAGGCGAAGCCTCGCAGCAACGACATAGTATAAATATCAATCTACTTTCTTTTTCCAACTAACTTTTTTTGCGCCTTCCCAATATGTATCAAGCTCATACCAGTTGCGTACATCTTCAGTCAACATATGCACAATAATTGGTCCGTAATCCAACACAACCCAACGCGACTCTTTTTGCAGTCCTTCTTTGTGCAATGGACTGATATTGTCTTTTTTAAAATGCTTTTTTGTTTGCTCTGCGCATCTCACAACATGTGTGGTACTTGTCCCGGTTGCCAATATAAAATAATCTGTCACGCCGGATATCTTCCTTACATCAAGAATTTTTATAACTTGTGCTTTCCTATCATCAAGATAACGCGCTATTTTTTTCGCTGCTTCACGAATTTGTCTATCTGTATTCATTTTCTACCTTCCTAAAATAACTGAAATATCTACAAATCTACTCTTATCAATTTCAGTAAAAATATCATTAGTCTTAAGTATTTTAGCAATTTTCCTCGCGTTATTAAAGTTTCCAACTCTATCTAAAACGAGAATACTATTTAACTTTCTATAATAATTCCCCCATTTATAAACATCCACACCACCTTTTCTTAATACTCGCGCAATCTTGAGTGCATAACCACTTTTCCCTGACGCATTCAAAACTTCGACTCTAATCTTTTTATCGATATTTAATGAATCAATATTTTTTAATACTTTTTTTAATAGTCTCTTGTTTTCAATTTTCTCGTCACCCAAATCATTAACCATATTTATGTTCTCAGCATCTAAATACTTAAACTCTTTCCAAATCCATACTAAATCCCACATGCTCAAGTTAGTATGAACTTTATTAATAAACGTTAACCAAAATTTCATCCTCAAAAATGGACTTTTTATTTTCACAGCTTTAAAGAATACTGAAAACAATTTCAATTGCATTCTCTTTTGATATACAACATCATCATGTAAAAATTTATCCTCTACAATTTCATTACTGACCATTCTCTCTTCGATATTCACCTTAGTCAATAAGTATGAAATTTCACCAAAACTTTTTTTATCCAGATGTACATAATTATCTACCTCATACCCATAATTTTCACTAATATTTTTTTTCAATATCTCAAACTTTTCATTAAAACTTATCTTTCTTTTTTTCTTTTTTTGAAAAGTGGTAAAATTAATTATTGAGAGGTAGTGATTCTTTGAATTGTATCTCATAAGAAGAGTTGTATTCTGAAAATTTAAGTTCTCTCCATCCAAAAAAAACAATACTGAAACTATTTCATTTTTTTGAAAACAACTTTTTGTAAAATATCCTGCAAACCCAATACTAGCCAATAATAAAAATATGATAAAAATCTTAAATATTCTTGCCATCAGATAGCACAACCTTTTTTCATTAAACCATTCCAAGCTTTTATACTATCCGGACATATTACTCCTCGATACTCCAACACACCTTTTATCTTTAGCGCAAATGCCTCTTCTAACGCGCGATCAATATGCTCGAATGCTATTTTTCTCACATGATCAGTTCCTTCAAAATCTCTCAATGGCTCTATACAGTCAGCTATATAAATTATTTTATCGATAATATTCATATTCTCCGATCCGGTCGTATGAACCTTAACAGCATGCAAAATTTCTTCATCATCAATACCCAAAAACTTTCTACAAACTTGATCCCCTGCATGACTATGAATCACAGCCGGCGCACATACCAAAAGCTCGTCGAAGTCCGGTATCAATTTAACATCAACTCCATAATCAGAAAGATGCGCAAACGGGATATCCTTTGCAACGTCATGCAGCAAACCTGCCAAATAAACCTTGTCAGTATCCGCTCCATATTTCTCGGCAAGTTTCACTCCAATCTCAGCTACACTTTTTGAATGTTCAAGTCTTTTTTCCGTCATAAAAGTTTTAAGTTTTTTTAAAATTCCATCCGTATTATGCGTCACTATATTTTTCCTCGTCTATAAAACTTATGATTCACTATATATCTACTTACATTATTTGGTAATAAATATTCTATATTCTTACCACTTCTTATTTTATTCCTTATCTTTGTTGCAGAAATCCCGATAATTGGTTCATTGACAAATATCACATTACAATGCCTTTGGGGTTTTACTTTTCCAAATCTTGCATAAACAACAAACTTACACATATCAAACAAGGACTTCCCTTTTTTCCATTTATCAATCTGCAAATACGAATCCTCGCCGATAATATTAACTATTTCATCATCAGGAAATTTCTTTTTGAAATAATTTATGGTTTGGTATGTGTATTTATATTTACTGTTAATTTCAACGGGTGAAATTTTAAAACAATCAGTATCTTGAATTGCCATTGCAGTCATTTGATATCGATATTTAAAATGTAAAACATCAGACGATTTATGTGGAGGATTACCGGAAACAATAAAATAGATATAGTCCAAATCTAACTTTTTTTTTATTTCTTTTGCAATAATCAAATGCCCATTATGTATGGGATTAAATGTCCCGCCGAATAACCCGATTTTCATAAAATTATATTTATCCTCTTATTTGTCCTTTTCCAAGAATAATATACTTGTAGCTTGTCAATTCCTTAATTCCCATAGGACCTCGAGCATGAAGTTTCTGGGTCGATATACCCATTTCAGCGCCCATCCCAAACTCCGCACCATCTGTAAATCTTGTAGACGCATTCCAATACACTGCCGAAGAATCCACAGTCATCAAAAACCTTTTTGCACTTGTTTCATCATCCGTAACTATTGCCTCGCTATGACCGCTGCCAAAACTATTAATATGTTCGATCGCATCTTCGAGTGTTGACACTATTTTCACTGACAAAATCAAATCCAGATACTCACTTCCCCAATCCTCAGTAGCTGCATCCTTAACTACAATTCCATTAGCCTCAGCAATTTTTTTCACCGCAGAATCCCCTCTGACTTCCACACCTTTATCCTGTAAATTTTTCAAATTCAGTTTCAAAAATTCTTCGGCTATATCTTTATGCACAAGCATAGTTTCCATAGCATTGCACACACCCGGTTTTTGCACTTTCGCATTCAAACAAATTTGGTCCGCCATTTTCACATTTGCATTTTTATCGACGTACGTATGGCATATGCCCTCCCCATGCTGCAGGACCGGCACCTTTGACATAGACACTATAGCTTCTATCATTTTGTGTCCGCCTCTTGGGATAATCACGTCAATAAACTGATTGAGTTGGAGCATTTCATTAACTGCTTCTCTATCGGTTGTCTCTATAAACTGGATAGCCCCTTCCGGCAATCCGTTTGCATATGCAGCTTCCGAAATAATTTTATAGAGTGTGTGATTCGAATTCATTGCTTCAGAACCACCTCGCAGAAACACACAATTCCCTGACTTAATGCACAATGCCGCAGTATCAACTGTTACATTTGGTCTTGATTCATAAATAATTCCAATGACTCCCAGAGGCACTCGAATCTTTTTTATCACAAGACCATTTTCTCTTTTCACTGTATCGAGCACATCATTTACAGGATCCTCAAGTCCAATAATATCTCTCACACCTTTTGCCATATTCATGATTCGCTCTTTAGTCAAAGTTAATCTATCAACCAAAGCTTTACTCACTCCAATATCATTTGCAGCAGCAACATCAATTTCATTTTTAAAAATTATATCTTCAACATTCTGTTCAATTGCATTTGCAATTGCTTCAAGCACATTATTTTTAATATCCGACGATATTTTCATCATTTTCATTGAAGCATTCTTAGCAGATTCTGCCTGTTGAGCAATAGTTTCTTTAAGATTAAGAATCATATTTCTTCTCCTCTCAATTTATTATTTTGCCAGACTTTTTTTCATCCTAATATATTTCACAAGATAAATCAGCATCAGAATAAATGACACAACCATAACATGAGCAGCTAATGATTTTTCATAAGCTATCGGACCTTCTGACGGCACTCCAAAATAATAGAAAAATCCAACAACAGCATAAAACACAAAATGATTTTTTAGAAAATAGTAAATTGCAAATAAATCATCTGTAAGATATTTTCGCAAATACATTTTCATGAGGTAAACAAATAAAAACACAAAGGGAACTTCAACCAAGACAAATACAAAACCTGGGAGTACAAGCACTGACCAAACAGAGTAAAATACAATCGTAAAAAGTACAAAAAATAGCGCATAAGATGCAAAAAGTTCTAAAACTTTCTTCCACATTTTTCTACTTTTCAAAACTTCCAAACGTTCATTAAAATTGGACATTGAAAACCTCCTCTTAAACACAATAAAATCAATTGAAATTTGTAAAATTATATAACATGCCTGCAGAAAAAACAAACATATAGATTATTGCGAATTGCTTCATAAAAAATGTTACCGAAGCGTAAATTGAAATAGTATCGTTGACTCATAATTAATGTTACCCAAAATTGGAGGCAAATTATGAGTCCAAAATCTAAAAAAGAATATCTTTCTATCATTGCTCCTCGTTTCAAAAAATCTTCTCGTAAACAGAAATCAGCCATTTTAGATGAATTTTGTAATGTGTATAGATGTCATAGAAAACATGCTATACGCATCTTATACAAACACAAACGCTTCATAAAGCCAAAATATCACAAACGAGGAAGAAAACCTATCTATGATAAAAATGCTCTCATTCCAATTTTAAAGAAGATTTGGCTTGATTCTTATCAACCTTGCTCAAAACTACTAAAAGCAGCTATTCCTATTTGGCTGCCTTCATACATTCAATCATTCGGTGATATTCCACAACATATCGTTGAGCAAATGCTTGCTATATCACCATCCACTATTGATCGTTTTCTTGCGTCTACTCGTTCAAAACTCTCTAAACACGGTAGATCGACTACCAAGCCGGGTAGTCTGCTCAAAAATCAAATACCTATTAAAACCAATCAATGGGATGAATCAAAACCAGGATTTCTCGAAGCTGATACTGTTGCTCATTGCGGCGATTCTACACAAGGGCAATACGCTCTAACCATTAACTTAGTTGATATTGCTACCACTTGGTCAGAACAACGTGCTGTTTGGGGTAAAGGAGAATCCGGTGTATTAGAGCAAATTCAAGATGCTGAAACTTATTTCCCTTTTCAAATACTTGGTTTCGATTCTGATAATGGTTCTGAATTTATCAATTGGCATTTATTTCGCCACTTTACAGAAAAAAAACAACCTGTTCAGTTTACTCGTTCTCGTCCCTACCAAAAAAATGATAATGCTCATGTTGAACAAAAAAACTGGACTCATGTCAGACAATGGCTTGGTTACGATAGATTCGAAAATCCTGACATTCCAACTTTACTCAATAAACTCTATAAAAACGAATGGCGACTTTTTCATAACTTCTTTTGCCCTTCAGTTAAACTTATAAAAAAACAAAGAGTTAATTCGAAAATCATTAAATTGCATGATAAACCTAAAACTCCTTTTCAAAGAGTTTTTGAATCTACTTATATTTCTAACGAAACCAAATCTACACTCAAAGAACAATTTGACACTTTAAATCCTTTTGAACTTCGTAAATGTATCGAGAAAAAACTTAAGAAAATTTTTCAACAAAGTCTGCTTAAATCTGAACTATAAAAAGCAACAAAATGTGGAAAATCGAAGCTCTAGATGAAAGCTCTTGCAAAGATTTACCACAGTTTTTTGCTTTACTACTACTGCTGCTTTAAATATTTTTCAAAACAAAAATAAAAAACTCTTTACTTTTATACACTCTTTTTTTTATCATCTTGTTACTTTTTTACCGATT
>JBHPKP010000032.1:0-9740 GCA_042566505.1 bacterium
ACAAAAGATTTATTTTCGCTAGAGGATAGAATTACATTCATTCCTTTATGGTTGTTTTTACTGACACAATAACTATTTTCCCACTTTTAAAAAAAAACTAAAAATGTTAGAATAAAAACTAAAATTAAAATTAGTTTTAGGGGTAAAAATGGGTAAACATGATTTAATAGCAGCATTGGAGCTTGGTTCTGGCAAGGTGTCTTGCGCAATTGCTAAAAAAGATAAGATAGAAGGCTTTAAAGTGCTTGGTATAGCGGAAGTTTTAACAAATGGACTTCAGAATGCAAGTGTTGTAAGTATTGAGGAAACTGTAAAAGCTATTCAAGAGTGTGTTGAAAAAGTAGAAGATATGACAGGTGAACGAGTAGATTCATTATTTGTTGGAATAAAAGGCAGACACATTGAAACCTATAATCATAATGGTGCAATCAATATTACTCGTTCGGATAAGGAAATTAGCGAAGAGGATAAAATGCTGGTTTTAGAAGCTGGTCGTCAGATGCAGCTTTCGAATGATAGAGAGATTATTGAAACAATACCTTTAGGTTATGTGGTCGACAAACAAACCGGAGTGCCGGATCCTATTGGAATGGAGGGCGCACATCTTGGAGTGGCAGTTCATCTTGTTACTGCTTCAACAACCGCTCTGAACAATATTTACAAGTGTATTAATAAAGCGGGTTTTAAGGTTAATGAACTTACATACAATATGATCTCACTTGGCGATTCAGTTGTGACTCCTGAGGAAAAAGAGTTGGGTGTGGTTCTAGTAGACATTGGTGGGCAAGTCATAGACATAGCATTCTATATAATGGGTGGATTATATCATACTACCGAGATTCCGATAGGTGGTGATTATATTACACGTGATATAGCATATGCTATGCGAACGTCTTTCAAGAATTCCAGACAATTAAAAGAAGAATATGGTTATGCAAATCCCGCATTTGTTGATGAGGATAAAGAATTGCAGTATCTGGGTGTGGATGGAATAAGCGAACAAAAAACAACAATTTCGTATCTAAGTGAAATTATTGCGCCAAGGATCGAGGAAATTATGCAGATGTTAAAAAAAGAGATCGCAATGAGTGAATTCTCACATATGGTACCAGCTGGACTCGTTATAACAGGCGGCACATCTGCAATTAAAGGCATAGTGGATGTTGCTGAAAAAGTAACGGCTGTTCCTGTTCGACTAGGTCCCCCACAAGGAATTAATGCATCTAAACAACTTATACTAAATCCAAGTTTTTCATCGGTTTTAAGTCTTTTAAAATATGCGGAGAGATCAGGAAAGGAGAATAAAAAGAGATTAAAGAAAAAATCAGTTTTTGCTAGCTTCAAGAAAAAATTAGAGGAGATATTTTAATGACAACAGGAAATTTATTTAACGAATTTAGAGAATATCCGGCAATAATAAAAATTATTGGAGTTGGTGGTGCCGGCGGAAATGCAGTCAATCGAATGATCGAATCCCATATAAAAGGTGTGGAGTTTATTGCTGCAAATACTGATGCACAAGCTTTAAGGAGTTCGCTTGCAGGATTAAAATTGCAGCTTGGGATGGAACGAACCAAAGGACTTGGTGTAGGTGGTGATCCGGAAGTTGGAAGGAATGCAGCAGTTGATGATAAGGAAAAAATAAAAGAAGTTTTAGTGGGTGCGGATATGGTTTTTATCACTGCAGGGATGGGTGGCGGAACCGGTACAGGCGCAGCGCCGGTTGTTGCTGAAATTGCGAAAGAATTGGGTATTTTGGTAGTGGGTGTTATTACTAAACCTTTCATATTTGAGGGAAGGCTCAGAAATAGGCACGCGGAAGAAGGTGTTAAAAAACTTAGTGAAAGTGTTGATACAATGATCTCAATTCCAAACCAACGTTTATTTACGGTTATTGATGAAAATACAAGTGCTGACAAGGCTTGGGAAAAAGTGGACGATGTTTTAAGGCAAGGTGTGCAAAGTATTTCAGACGTTATTACAAGTACCGGTATTATCAATGTTGACTTTAATGATGTGAAAGCTATTATGAAAGGTGCAGGTGAAGCTTTGATGGGTATGGGTGAGGGTGAAGGTGAAGGTCGTGCAACATTGGCTGCTGAGATGGCTATGTCATCGCCGCTCTTAGAAGATGTCTCGATAAATGGCGCATGTGGAGTTCTTGTGAATATTACCGGAAGTCGGGATTTAAAGATGTATGAGATAAATGAAGCAATGAGTTTGATACATGATTCAGTTTCACCGGATGCGAATGTTTATTTTGGGCAAGTTTTTGATGATACATTAAAAGATAAAATAAAAATCACAGTCATTGCCACAAGTTTTGATCGTGGTCAGAAATTGCAAAGAATTGAATTAGACCACAAAAAAAATATTTTTAAGCAGTCTAATATGCCATTTGTAGATAGTACAAATAATATTAATGAACCTGCATTCTTACGAAAGAATAAGAAAAAATTGTGGTGATTTCAAATTCAAGTACTTTCCAAATTATTTTTAACATATCTTTATTTTCAAAATTTTATAGGAGAATATTGATGAAAAACCAGAATATATTAGCGATTGTTTTAATACTATTTTCATTTTCAGTTTTTTGTAGAGCTGAAATAAAAATTGATTATTCAAAATATAGAGTTGTGCTCGATAAATTTGTAAATTCAGAAGGAATGGTGAATTATAAAAGCTTGGTTAAAGAGCGAGCTAATTTAGATAGTTTCATGATTAGTTTGAAGAATATATCTTATGATGAGTTTTTAAAATCAAGTGATAATGTGAAAATAGCTTTTTGGATTAATGTATATAATGCAGCAACACTTAAGGCTATTATTGATCATTATCCAATTGAAGAATATAGTCGCAAATCTTTTCGATTTCCCAAGAATAGCATAAGGCAAATTAAAGGTGTGTGGACTGATATTGAATTTGATGTTTTTGATGGGAAATATACTCTGGATCAAATTGAGCATAAAATTTTACGAAAAGAGTTCACTGAACCTAGAATACATTTTGCTTTAGTGTGCGCTTCTATTAGTTGTCCGGTTTTATTAACGGAGCCTTATATGGCAGAAACTTTATATGAGCAGCTTGATCAACAAGTAAAAATTTTTGTAACTACTGAAAGTAAGGTTAGAATTGTCCGCGCAAAAAACATAATTTACTTATCTCCGATTTTCAAATGGTTCAAAAAAGATTTTACAAATGAAAATGGAGTTTTGAATTTTTTGGACAAATATGTTCCCTTAAATGATGTTAACAATCCAAAGATTAAATATTTAAAGTATGATTGGGCACTGAATGAACAATCATAAGAGGAAAAATAGATGCAGGTTTTAAGTGAGATAAAAAAGGTTATTGAGCTCGAGATTAATTCTCTCAAAATTATGGAAAAAAGTATTTCAAAAGATATAGTAAAAATTGTAAATGAAATGCACAAATGTAAAGGTAAGATTATTGTAACCGGAATGGGGAAGTCCGGTATTATCGCTGAGAAGATTGTTGCGACATTGACCTCGACCGGCACTCCTTCAATTTTTTTACATCCTGCGGAAGGTATGCATGGAGATCTGGGAATTGTTAAAAAAGGTGATATTGTTCTTGCGATAACTAAGTCAGGTGAATCAGACGAGTTGATAGCAATTTTGCCTAGCATAAAAAAAATCGGAGCAAAAATATTTGTTATAAGTTCTCGTAGTGATTCAACTTTGAGTCAACAATGTAATAGGTTAATTAATATAAATGTCGAGAAAGAAGCTTGTCCATTCAATTTGGCGCCAACTTGTTCTTCGACTGCAGCACTTGTTTTGGGTGATGCAATAGCTGTAACGCTTATGAAAATGAAAAAGTTTAAGAGCGAACATTTTGCACTATATCATCCGGGCGGTAGGTTGGGAAAAAGACTTCTTTTGAAAGTTAAAGATATTATGCGAAAAGGTAAAAATAATCCAATAATAAATTTAAATGATACAGTGGCTAAAATGCTGATAGAAATCACAAAAAAAGGTGCTGGTGCTGTTACTGTGGTTGACAAGAAAACTCAATTACTTGGACTTGTGACGGATTTTGATATTCGAAAAATATTGGAAAAGAAAAAAGATATTTTTAAAATGAAAATAAAAGATATTATGAATTATAAACCAAAATTTATTTATGAAGATGAAAAAGCTGCCATTGCACTTGAGATGATGGAAAATAGGTCAAAACCATTTACATTAATACCTGTGCTCAATAAAAAGACAAAGAAAGTAACAGGTATGATACATTTGCATGATATTTTGAGTAAAGGAATTTAGTAGATGGAAAAACCATGTTTACGATAAATGATAGCTCAATAAAAAATGTAATTAATAAAGAAGTAAGCTGTGCGCAAGTTACACAGATTTTGCAAAAACAAAATTTATCTATAGAAGATTTTGCGCATCTTATTAAATTTGATCCTAATGATTCTCACCTTTTTGAAACTCTGGCAACTCATTCGAAACAGATAACAATAAGTAAGTTTGGGTTATGTAAACTTGTTTATATTCCTTTATACATTTCAAATGATTGCGACAATTCCTGCCTTTATTGTGGGTATAATTCTACAAATAAAATATCACGCAAAACTTTAAATATTGAAGATATAAAAAAAGAATTAATAGCTATTTTTAGTAAAGGACATAAAAATATACTTATTGTTTCGAGCGAAAAAACAGATTGTAAACATATTAAACTTGTTGCAGATTCTGTTAGTTTGGCAAAAACCATAGGATTCCATTCTATTGCAGTTGAGGTTGGTTCTTTGACAAATGAAGAATCAAAGCGGGTTTCTAAATTAGGAGCACAGGCTTTTGTGTTATATCAAGAAACTTATAATAAACAGATTTATCAAAATGTTCATTTAGCTGGCAAAAAGAAAGATTTTACTAATCGATTAGAGTCCATAGATCGAGCTTTAAGTAATGGTTTTAGGCATACAACAATTGGTTTTCTATGTGGATTAGGCGACCCTATATATGAAGCTTTATGTTTATTCGAACATTTGAAATATCTAAAGAAAACGTTTTGGAAAACAGATGTTTCAATATCGATTCCTAGGATTACAGATGCAGCGGGAGTTGATTGCGAATTGTATAAAGTTTCAGATAAGAAATTTGCACAGATTCTCATGGCATATCGAGTAGCTTTTCCCGAGATTCCAATATATTTATCTACTCGTGAGAATACTAAACTGAGAAATGGATTGTCAGATATCTGTGTGACAAATTTAAGTGTGGAGTCAAAGACTGTGCCGGGTGGTTATTGTAGTATGGAGACTGATGTTTTGGAACAATTTGCAACCATTGATAACCGTAAATTAGATGAAATAATTATTGATTTAAATAGAATGGGTTATGATATATGTTTCAAAGATTGGCAGCAGGAATTAAATGTTAGAGGAGTCAAATAATGAAAATTGAGGGTGTTTATTTAGTTGCAGGTTTGAGATATCACAAAACATTTGATGAGTTTTTGCAGGCTGTAGAAGCTGCATTAAAAGCAGGTGTTAAAATATTTCAGCTTAGAGTAAAGAATGATTTAGAAGACAAAGATCATATTTATCTTGCACGTCGCACACGAGAATTGACAGCAAAATATGAAAGTTTATTTATTGTTGATGATAGACCGGATATTGCGCTTCTTTCTGATGCAGATGGGATACATCTTGGTCCAAATGATATGTACTTGCATGATGCAAGAAAAATATTAGGGAATGATAAAATTATAGGAATGTCGTCTCATACTGAAGAACAGGTAAAGGAAGCAATAAATTGCGGCATATCATACCTTTCAGTTGGACCTGTTTATGAAACTGACTGCAAAAAAAATCCTGATCCTGTGGTCGGAACTAAACTTTTGCAGTATGCAATTGACCATACACGTATTCCTATTGTGGCAATTGGTGGAATAGGTTTGGAATGTATAAAAGATGTTATGCAAATCGGTGTAAAGTCAATAGGAGTTATCCGTGGGATAATGCAAACAGAGAATATTTATGAAGCTTCAAAAAACTATATTGAAGAGGTTCAGAAATATCTATAGTTTAAGGTGATTGAAGAGTAATTTGAAATGTTATATAATATTAAAATATTTTAAAAAGATAAAATTATTAAGGAGGATATAATAGATGGTATATAAAAAATCTTCTCAAGGGAAAATCTTATCAGCGAACGAGATGAAGGTGTTTGATGATTGGGCAATTAATAATCTTGGTATTCCGGGCATGATATTGATGGAGAATGCAGGTAGAGAGGTGGCAGAGTATATATATAAAAATTATTTTACAAAGAAATCTTCATATGAACAGGTAACTATTTTTTGTGGGCTAGGTAATAATGGTGGAGATGGATTAGTTGCTGCCAGACATCTTTTGATCAGAGGGGTAAAGGTTAGGGTTTATATAGTAGGGGGTGTTTCAGGTTTAAGTGCAGATGCAGAACTAAATTTCAGAATACTTAGAAAAATAGGGATGGTAGTTACTCCTATATTAACAGAAAAAGAGATTGGAAAAATAAAACTTGGGAAAAAAGATATAGTTATAGATGGAATTTTCGGAATAGGTTTAAACCGAGAAATAGATGGGATTAATAAGGAAATTATTGACCATATAAATCTTGTTGCAGCACCTGTTATTTCAATAGACGTACCTTCTGGTTTAAATGCTAATTCGGGTGATGATTGGGGAACTTGTATTAAAGCGAGTACAACAATTACTTTCAGTTTTCTTAAGAAAGGTTTTTTTCTCAAACGAGGGAAAGAAGTTTCAGGAAAAGTAGAAGTTGTTGATATTGGCGCATTCAAAAAAAAGTACAAGGTTGTTGAATAGATTTGTTTAGCAGCTAAATTCTTAATTCTTAATTAATTGTAACAGGAATTTGAAAAAAACATAAAAGTAGCATTTGTTTAAGTGACGCAGGAACGACTGAAATTCTTCGTATGAAAGAGTTTGTGTTAGTTACGTCAAGTGTTAACTTGTTATGGGGGTTTTATGCAAATTGAAGACATTCTAAAAAAGGCAATTTCTATATACGCATCAGATGTACATATTGTTCCCGGTAGAAAACCTATGGTTCGTGTAAGAGGTGATGTGCAGGCTTTAGAAGAGTTTGAGGTGCTTACTAGAGCAACTTCGAAAGAGCTTGTATGTGCAATGCTCACTTCGGAACATCAGCAGTTTTTTAGTAAAACAAAAGAGTATGATTTCTCAATGAAAATAGAAGATGTGGGTAGATTCAGAGTGAATGTGCTCATGCAAAAAGATGGTGTGGGTGCAGTGCTTAGGGTCATTCCATCAGTCATTCCTACAGCTAAACAGCTGATGATTCCGCAAGCAGCAATAGAGCTTACCAAGTTGCAAAGAGGACTTGTTTTGTTAACAGGTCCAACGGGTTGTGGAAAATCAACTACTATTGCTTCTCTAATAGATATTATCAATGAAACATATCCTAAACATATATTAACAATTGAAGATCCTATAGAGTATGTCTTTGATCAAAAAAAATCTATAGTTACTCAAAGAGAAATTGGGGATCAGACACTTACATTTCACAATGCTCTTAAGCATGCATTACGACAAGATCCGGATGTTATAGTAATTGGTGAGATGAGGGATTTGGATACTATTTCAACAGCACTTACATTAGCAGAAACCGGGCATATTGTTTTTGCTACATTGCATACAAGTGATGCGCCGCAAACAATAGATAGAATAGTAGATGTTTTTCCACCTTATCAACAACAGCAGATTCGTTCACAGTTAAGTATTACGTTAAAGGCTGTAATTTCCCAACAGCTTGTGAAAACAAAAGATGGAAAAGGTAGAGTAGCGGCACGTGAGATTATGATTATTAATTCTGCAATTTCACATATGATAAGAGAAGGTAAAACAGCGCAAATTTATGGTGCAATTGAAACAGGCAAAAGTGTAGGCATGATTAGCATGGATAAATCGCTTACGCAGTTGGTTAGTGAAGGGCTTATTAGTAGACAGGAAGCTATGATTAATGCAACCAATCCATTGTCTATGCAAAGACTTGGTATGTAAAGGTTTTTGTATTTTTTTTTGGGATGTATTTATGAAAGTAAAAAGCAAATACGCAATAATGATTGTATTTATAGTAGTGTTTTTTGCGCTAAATTTGTATGCCAATATAAATGATAATAAAATTACTTTTATTATGGGGCAAGATAGAGAGAGTATTAAGGAATATATAAAAGACGTAGATATTATTCCTGCCGGATTTATGGTTTATAATTCAATTCAACAAATGGAAGGTTTAGATGTTTCTGCCAAAATTGGGAGCTGTTACCAAGATTTTAGTTTTCTCGTGCAAAACTATCCGGATGCAATTATTCAAATGGGTTTATATATGGTAGGAGCATTAGATGATGTCTTAGAAGGCTATTATGATGGAAATATAAATAAACTGATTACATGGGTGAAAGAAAAGAACAATCCTATCTATCTTCGAATAGGATATGAATTTGATTTACCATGTAATAACTATGATTTCCAAAGTTATAAAAAAGCTTTTAGATATATTGTTGATAAATTTAGAGAGCAAAAAGTATATAATATCGAATTTGTATGGCATTCATTTGCAGCCAGATGTACTAAAAATATTGAGCATTGGTATCCGGGTGATGAATATGTTGATTGGTGTGCAATATCATATTTTGATAATAGTCAACTTTTCATGAAATCAATGCTTAAATTTGCTGCTAAGCATAATAAACCTTTAATGATTGCAGAAGCTGCTCCAAAAGGTTATAGGATAAAACAGGATGATGATGTGTGGGATAAGTGGTTTAAACCCTTTTTTGAGTTTATTTATGCGAATGATATAAAATTTGTTTCTTATATTAATACGAATTGGGATAAGGATCCAATGTGGCAGGGGCAAAATTGGGGGGATTCTCGCGTGCAAACAAATCATTTGGTTAAACAGAAATGGATTAACGAGATGTTAAATGGCAAATTTGATCACTACTATCAATATTCATTTCAAGATAAATAATTAAATTATCTACCTTCGACTAATTACCTTTTCATTGTTTCTAAATTAGTAGCCAGGCCGAACTAATAATACTATTTAAATTTAATTAAAAAGATATTATGAAAAAATTTATAAACAAAAAAATATCAATATTAATAATTGTGTGTTTTATATTTGTGACACTTGGAAACTATTCTTTTGCTATGCAGGGAAATAGTCAGTTTTACTTTCCGGAAAATCTAGCTGGCATTAGTTCATCATATGATTCGGGCTCAAATTCGATGCTATATCTGATAAAAGATTCTCACTGCGATCTGGATATACAGAATAAAATCTATAAGATTATCGAACATATTGATGGTATTGATAATTATAAATCTCTATCAATAGGTATTGAAGGTGGTTGGGGTACACTTGATACTACCTTTCTTAAAGCTATCCCGGATGGACAAATTAAATATTCGGTTTTGAATAAGCTATTCAATGACTATCAAATCAGTGGTGCAGAGAAATTCGCGATAAATAATAATGTTGAGTTGTTTGGTTTGGAAGATGAGGAACTATACAAATTTAACTATAAAATATTTCATGAATATATAGTCACTTATAGAAATAAATTATCATATTTTTTAGAAAAATATCATGCTGAATTGCTGAACCACACAGAAGCTTTCATTAAAGAATATCTTTTAAAATATTTACTGAATGAACGAAAACTTGAAAAAGAAC
>JBHPKP010000033.1:0-9335 GCA_042566505.1 bacterium
TTCATTATGGAATTTATATCCAACATTAAAATGGTACACAATGGGTACTCAAGAACGTTCAAAAATGGAACGTTTTAGAGATGAACTTGTTAAAAAAATTGTAAATCTTGGACTTGATTTAAAAGGTGGTATGCATCTTATTCTCGAGCTAGATATCGATAAAATTAGGAAAGATGTGAAACTGCAAGATGCATTAACACAAGCAATTGAGATTATGAGAAACAGGATTGACCAATTTGGGGTTTCAGAGCCTCATATTGCTCGGCAAGGTGATCGTTGGATAACTGTTCAGTTGCCTGGTATTAAAGATCCTGATAGAGCAATTGAGCTCATCGGTAAAACAGCACTGCTGGAATTCAAGCTAGTTGATGAAGAAAATAGTCCGCGTGATTTCCTTGATGAGGATGAGAAACTTGATACAACAAAAGTACCTGAAGGGTTGCAAGTTTTACCTGGGAAAGAAGGTAGATATTTTGTGGTTGAGGAAAAAGCAGATATCAATGGCTCGTACTTAACAAATGCGGAAGTTAAGGTTGGTGGTGATTATGGTGCACCGTATGTTGCACTTGATTTCAATAAAGAAGGTGGTGAAGTATTTGCAGATGTAACGGAACGAAATATTGATCGTAAGCTTGCAATTATTTTGGACGGTGTTGTTCAATCTGCACCTGTTATCAGATCACGTATTCCTGATGGGCATGCGATTATCGAGGGTAATTTCACACCGGAAGATGCAAAAAACTTAGCAATTATCTTAAGAGCTGGTGCGCTTCCTGCACCTGTTAAAATAATAGAAAATAGAACAGTGGGACCAACACTTGGTGCTGATTCAGTCAAACAAGGGACAATAGCAGCATTTTCAGGTTTGATAGTTGTGGTGCTATTTATGATATTTTATTATAAGCTTTCCGGTATTTTGGCAAATACAGCATTATTTTTTAATTTGCTAATTATTATGGGTATGATGGCATATTTTCATGCAACTTTAACATTGCCGGGTATTGCAGGTATTATCCTGACAATCGGTATGGCAGTTGATGCAAATGTTTTGATTTTTGAAAGAATAAGAGAAGAAATTAGAGCAAACAAAACTATAAGAATTGCAATTGATGCAGGGTACAATAAAGCATTTAGTACAATTTTGGATGCAAATATTACTACACTTATTGCAGCTGCGTTTTTGTTCCAGTTCGGAACAGGTCCTATTAAAGGATTTGCAGTTACACTTTCAATAGGTATTCTTAGCAGTATGTTTACTGCAATAATTTTTACAAAAGTTGTGTACGAGCTTGTTCTTAAGAATCCGGAAATTAAAACATTGAGCATTTAGTTTAATAGGAGGCAATATGCAAATTTTAGGACATACTAAAATAAATTTTATAAAAGATCAAAAAATGTCATACATCATTAGTGGAATTATTATTCTGATTGGAATTGTTTCGCTTGTAATGAAAGGCGGTCCAAATTGGGGTATTGATTTTACAGGCGGAACACTTGTTCAGCTCAAGTTTGAGAAGATGCTTGATAATGATAAAATTCGTATAGGACTTGGTAAGATTGGATTTACAAATGTTTCTATACAGAGATTTGTTGGCAGTAATACTGTTATTTTTAAACTTCAAGAAAGTGAGCAGGTAACAGGTGATCGGATGGATAGTTTAAAAAAGAATCTAAATACTAATTTTGTGGTTGAAAGAATAGAGGTTGTTGGTCCTGCTGTAGGGCTTTGGCTTATTAAACGTACATCATTAGCATTTGGGCTCGCGTTTTTAGCTATCATAATGTACGTTGGTGTGCGGTTCAAAGGCGGTATTTGGGGGGTTGCAGGTGTTACGGCGCTTGTACATGATATTATGGTTGTTGTTGGTGTATTTTCTCTTTTTAATAAAGAGATCACACTACCGGTTGTTGCTGCGATTCTAACGATTGTAGGGTATTCGATAAATGATACGATTGTTATTTATGATAGAATTAGAGAAAATCTGCGTTTGAGATATAAAGATGAGAAAAAACTGGTTTTTAATGACAGTATAAATCAAACTCTTTCAAGAACAATAATTACGTCAGGTACAACTCTTATAACTGTTTTATCTTTATATGTTTTTGGCGGCAAAGTTATAAAAGATTTTGCGCTTGTATTGTTGCTGGGTGTTTTGGTTGGTACTTATTCATCAATATTTATTGCAAGCCCGATTGTTTATGATTGGAAAACTAGAAAATAAATTTAAATATTAATGGAAAAATAATTTAAAAATACCCTGCAACTTTTTGCAGGGTATTTTTAGTTTGGGTGAGGTTTTACCAAAATGAAGAAAATAAAAAAGTTTAAGGTTAATATTAGAGAAAAAAGAGTTTTAGCTCTTTTAAAATTCAAAGAAGGAATAACAGAAAACCAGCATGAGTTGCTGCCTGAAATTACAAAAGAAATTCAAGAAGCTTATGAATATATTTTGCCAGCTGCTATCTATGAAACATTTAAGCCGGAAGAGATTAATGAATTATATAATACAAGTAAAGAAGTGGGGGCTCTTTTAAATAACTCAATGAGTGTGAGTCTTGCAGCAGTTACAATTGGGCAAAATTTTGATGATAAGGTTCAAGAATTTACAAACTCTAGCAATGTTTCAAAGGCTGTAATATGGGATGCAATAGGAAGTGAGGCAGTTGAGCAAGCTGCAAACTTTATTAATAGGCTTTTAAAAGATGAGGCAAATCTAGAGGCATGTGAACTTACTACAAGATTTAGTCCTGGTTATGGTGATTGGGATATAACACAGAATCAGAAACTTTTGGAAATTTTGAATACGGAAAAGATTCAGCTTTCTACAAATGAATGTGGTAACCTTGTTCCTCAAAAAAGTATTACAGCGATTATTGGATGGCAGAAGAAAAGAAAAAAAAAGAGATAGAGTACAAGTATCAAAAGAGAATAAGGACGGGCTTATTATGTCGATTAAAAAAAATCTTGATGAAATAAATTTGAATATTAAAAAAGCTGCTAAAAAAAGTGATCGCTCAAAGGATGACATTGTTGTAGTTTGCGTTACTAAAACAGTTAAGCCGGAGCATATCGATGAAGCTATTGAATGCGGGGTTAATATTATTGGCGAGAATAAAGTCCAAGAAGCTGTGGGAAAATATGATTCAGTGAGTAAAAAAGTTGACTGGCATTTGATTGGTCACCTTCAGACAAATAAGGTTAAAAAAGCGATTAATATGTTTTCACTGATTCAGTCAGTTGATAGTGAGAATCTTTTACGTGAAATAAATAAACAAGCAGCAAAAATATCTAAAGTTCAGGATATTTTGATAGAGGTTAATTTGTCTGGAGAGGAATCGAAATTTGGATTTTTTGAGCCTGCAATTTGGGAATTGTTTGAAAATGTGGAAAAGGATGTAGATAGTTTTCAGAATATACGAATTAAAGGATTTATGACTATGGCTCCTTTTACTGATGATGAAAAAAAAATACGTAGTTGCTTTCGAAAGGCAAAGGAATTATTTGAAAAGATAAGTGATTTGTTTAGTTCTTCAAATATCAATATGCAATATTTATCTATGGGCATGAGTAATGATTATGTAATTGCGATCGAAGAAGGGGCAAACATGGTGAGGATCGGGTCTGCGATATTTAAATAGTAGGAGAATTTAAATGAACAACATTAATAAAATTATTTTCATTGGTGCTGGTAATATGGCAGAGGCGCTGATAAAGGGAATAATAGAGAAAAATATTTTTGCGAAAGAAGCAATACATGTTGTTGATGTAAAAATCGAACGCATAAAATATTTCGAAAATCAATATGGATTAGTAGGCTGCAGTGATGCTGTTTCGCTTATCGATGAGAATTCATGTGTGTTTTTGTCTGTGAAACCGCAACAGGCTGTGGAAGTTTTAGAAAGGATTCAAATGTTAGTTAAGAATAATCTAGTAGTTTCCATAATGGCTGGCGTAAAAATAGAAACTATTAAAAAATATCTGAAGGATGCAAATGTTGTTAGAGTTATGCCAAACACCCCATGTCTTGTTGGTTTGGGCGCTGCAGGGATTAGTTTCGAAAGTAATTTAGATGATGATATGAAAACTCTCATTTTGAAAATTATGGAATCTGTTGGGTTCGCGGTTCAAGTGAATGAAAATGATTTAGATGCAGTAACAGCTCTCTCAGGAAGCGGACCCGCGTATGTTTTTTACTTGGCAGAGGCTATGATTAAAGCTGGTGTTGATATGGGACTTAGTGCTGAAATCAGCAAAAAGCTAGCGATCCAGACAATATATGGTGCTTCTTCAATGATGAAAAATATCGCAGACTCACCGGAAAATATTCGAGCAAAAGTCACTTCAAAAGGCGGCACAACCGAGGCTGCTGTCAAATCGCTTGAGCAAAATAAATTTATAGAAATGTTGAAAAGCGCGCTTCAGGAAGCAAAGAAAAAATCAATGGAATTGAGTGATAAATAGTTAGATATTATTGTATCTTTTTGAAAACTTCTTATAGATAATTGGTGCACTTAACATCACCCCATAATACAAAAATACACTATACAATGGCAGGTTTTCGATTTCTATATACACGTATGGAAATTTTGCGAATGTATTTAAAATTAACAAAAATAATTTCATAAGTGTGTCATTTAAAAAAGCAATCAGAATGCCAAGCGGCATGAAGATCAACGAACCTAAAAATGCACTAATTCCGACAATCATAATTAAAAATACAAGTGGAACAACAAAAATATTACTAATGAACGAAACGATTGAGAGTTTCGTAAAATAATAAAATATAATTGGTGCAAGTCCAATTTGCGCGCTTGTTGTGAGTGCTAGAGGTTTTCTGAAAATTGCGGGCATAAACATGAATACTTTTTCTACAATTGTAAAATAGTAGAGTATCCCAAAGGTGGCAAAAAATGAAAACTGAAAGCCAATACTAAATATTGTTGAAGGACTAAAAAGTAGTATAAAAGCTGCTGCAAGAAGCAGCGCATAAAGAGGGGAATAGTCACGTTCAAGAATATAAGCAAATGTCGCGAAATTGAACATAATAACTGCACGCATGCATGATACGCTGAATCCATTCAAGAATACATAAATCCAACTTACTACCAAAACTATTGTTAAGGTCTTCATGTTTTTTTTACCAAAACACATAGCAAAAACAAATGCAATCAAAAGTCCAACATGTGTGCCGGAGACCACGAGTATGTGACTGATGCCATTTTTTCGAATAACTTCTTCTTCATCTTTTGTTATGAGGTTTTTATCTCCGAGTATGAATGATGGTACAAATCTTTTGGAGTCGTTTTTGTGTAGTTTAAATAATCTTTGGATTATGAAATACCTGGCTTTTTGTATGGTTGTTCTGAGTTTGCCGCCTTGCGAGACACTTTTTATGTTCCCAAGGTTGGGATCTTTTATATAGTAAAATGTGTTGTAAATTAAAAAATCTTTTAAAGTGTTGATTTTTTTTATAGGTGCGGAAATTTCTATTTTCTTTCCAAAGCTTATTGGTTTAAGTTTGTCTTCGTATATAACCACACTAATTTTTTCTTTAATGGATTTATTATTAATGGCGGATGTTTTTACAGTGAATTTTATTCTGCCGCGTGACATTTTTCGAACAAAGCTTGTAACCTCGCCTGCTATTCTGTGGCGCCTTTGACCATAAGTGTTTTTGGTATTGTATATTTTGTGAACGAAGTATAAATTAGATAATATGATATATGTAAAAAATATGAACAAAAGAATGATGTTTCGTTTCAGCATTTTTTATGCTCCGAGTATGGAAATTACTTTTGCAAATGAGAAATACGTACCTTAGCTTTTTCCTGCCATATTGTTTTCGGATAAAGTGTGGAAGTGAGTTTGTAAGCTTCAAGTGCGCTCCTAATATTGCCATGCAGCTCATAGGCTCGTGCTTTGTTATGGTAAGCTTCAGCTAAAAGATAGCTTGTTGGATATAAATTGATCAGATGGTTATAGTTGTTTATTGCATTCTCATAATCTTTGATCATTTCATAGGCATATGCACGTGAATATATTGCATTTTGACTTAGATAGTGGTCTTTATGTTTGGTTAAAAACTCAGTGAATAGGTTTATTGCAGTTGTGTAATCTTCTTTGTGATAGTATGCATTTGCCTTCATGAAAAGTCCAAGTTTTGTGGCAAAACCTCGTTTATTTTCGTGTAATATTTGGTCTGCAAGTTTTATGCTTTCGTCTAGCTTGCCGTTATAATAATTATTTTCAAGTTGCGCATAAAGGGTCCATGTTCGTGTAGTTTTCTTTGTGTAATGATTGAATAGAATAGGGATTAGTATAATTATAAATATTAGGGTTGCGATTGTTATGATAAATTGATCTTTGTTCTCCTTTGCCCAATCAATAAATTTTCCTATTACTATTTCTGCTTTATTCTCCATAGCTATTGCCTCCAGGTTTTTAGAATTTCTTCTGCATTTTGAATCATTATATCAAATTTTATTTTTGGTATTTTGCTGCTTACAAAAAGTTTCATTATTTGATCTTTATTTAAAATGTCTTCTGGTTGGTGCGTATCATTTCCAAAAACCAATTTTGCACCATGTTTTTTTGCGAGTTTATATACATAATTGTTTGTGTTTCTATGTCCACGTCTTGATGTTATCTCGAGCGCTACATTGTTTTTTGCTGCAAGTTCAACATCTTCGTCACTAATTTTTCCCGGATGTGCAAGTATATCGACCTTTGCGAGTATTGCTGCTCGGTTTGTGCCGGGTGGTACATTTTCAGCAGTTGTCTCACCGTGACATACGATTACATCTGCTCCGAGTTTGCGAGCTTTGATAGTTAATAATTTTATTAAAGCTGGTGGTACATATGTCAGTTCGCAACCTGCAAAAACTTTAATATCATAATGTTTGGTAAGATTCTTTTTAGCTTTTAATACATTCTTTATCGCTTGTTCAAAGCTGGATTCATCTGCATGATCTGTTATGGCAATAGCAGTGTACCCAGCGAGTTTCGCACGATAAACAAGTTCCGATGGACTCAAAACTCCATCACTAAAAAATGTATGTGTATGCAAATCTATCATAAAGCTTCTTCCTGTTTTTTTGAAAATTCAAATTTTTAATTATTTAAATGCCCCCGAGACGATTCGAACGTCCGATCTTCGGTTTAGGAAACCGCTGCTCTATCCAGCTGAGCTACGAGGGCGTGATTAATTAAAAATTAAGGAACAGCTGCATTAGTATGTTATTAAGCTGAAAATATCATATGCTTTTAATTTATCTCGTCCGTTTAAGAATGATAGTTCGATTATGCATCCGATGCTGACTATGTTTGCATTTAGTTTTTCGACTAGTTTTGCTACGGCTTCGAGTGTTCCGCCTGTTGCTAATAAATCATCGACAATTAATACGTTCGCATTTTCAGGTATTGCATCTTTATGGATTTCTAGTGTGTCAGTTCCATATTCGAGTTCGTAATCTTCTTGTATTGTTTCAGCAGGTAATTTGCCTTTTTTACGGATTGGGACAAAGCCTGCTCCCAAAACATACGAAAGCGCTGCTCCTATAATAAATCCTCGTGATTCAACGCCAACAATATAATCAATTTGTTTTTCTTTATAATGTTCTGCAAACTGATCAATTGTCTTTTTGAATTTATCTTTTTGGTTTAAAAGTGTTGTAATGTCTTTGAAAATTATGCCTGGTTTTGGGAAATCGAGTATATCACGAATTGCTGATTTTAATTCTTCCATTTGCGTATCCTCCATAAATTAAAATATATTCTTTCTTTGTGCTAATTTCTGCATTTTTTTAATGGCATTTTCTTCTATTTGTCTTACACGTTCTCTTGAAATGCTTAGTTCTTGTCCTAGAATTTTTAATGTTTTTATTTTATTTCCTTTCAGTCCAAATCGTTCTGTTATGATTAGTTTTTCTTTAGGGTTTAGGGATTCTAAAAGTTCTTGCACATCCTCATTATTTTTGATTATGTCCAGAAACCCTTCGGGTGTTGAGTCCAGATGCTTGTCACTAATAATATCTTTCATTGTGATGTTTTCATCTTCTGTAATAAACTTATCAAATGATGTTTCACCTTTTAGAACTTCAATTGCATGTACCAAATTCTTTGCTTCACGTTGAGTGATTTTTAAGTGATATGAAATGTCTACAATTTTTGGCATTCCTCTTTTATCACGTCCAAGTTCTTTCCATTTTTTTGCAAGTGCTTTAATGTGTTCAAGCGCATAGCTAGGTATACGAATAGTTTTTGCTTGGTTGTCGATTGCGCGTCTGATGCCTTGCTTTATCCACCAGCTTGCATATGTACTGAATGTGGAATCTTTTCTTACTTTGTAATGATCAATTGCTTTAATTAGTCCCATGTTCCCTTCTTCGATAAGGTCCATGAATGATAATCCTTTGTTCTTGTATTTAGACGCAATTGTAATCACAAGTTTGAGATTGCCCTCTACTAATCTTGTTTTTGCATTATTATCCCCATTTTTAATTAGCTTGTATAAAAATTTAAATTCTTTTGGTGAAATTTCAGGGATTTTTGATAACTGCTTAAAGTAAAGTTGGAGGGGATTGATTAATTTATGCATATTATATCCTTATATTAAAATTTTTGAACCCTTTTAATTCATCTTGCCAGTCAAGATCAACTGACTCTACTGATGAAAATGAAAATCCGGTTTTTAAATTTTCAATAAATTTTTCAAGCAATTCTTTATCTGCTTCAGCTTCGATATAGACATTACCATTTGCAAGGTTTTGTGCCCAACCATTTATATTTAAACTTCTAGCTTTTGCCTTAGCAAAAAACCTAAAACCAATGCCTTGAACATAACCTTTTACAGTAATATTTACATGTTTCATAATGTCAATTATCCTCTGAGAGAGAATACAATATTTGAATATGTAGGTCAATATCATGTTTACAAACTAATGGAGAACAACTATAATTACTAAATATTTATCTAGGGAGAATGATATGAATATATTAGTAATAAATGGACCGAATTTGGGGATGCTTGGCAAACGTGAACCGGAAGTCTATGGCAAAATTACATTGACTGATATTGAGAGAACTTTAAATGACGAAGCAAAAAAACTGGGTGTTAAACTGGAGTTTTTTCAGTCAGATATTGAGGGTGAAATTGTAAGACATATTGGTGAGTCATCGAATACGGACGGAATCTTGATAAATCCTGCTGCATATACTCATACAAGTGTTGCAATACACGATGCGATTTTGGCATCCAAGCTGCCGACCGTAGAAGTTCATATTTCTATGATTTATAAACGCGAAGAGTTTCGTCACAAATCCATAATTTCATCTG
>JBHPKP010000034.1:0-9309 GCA_042566505.1 bacterium
AAAATTGACTCTTTAACACTTCAACAATTACAGCAAGTCAATACTCTTTTCAGCAAACTTGCCTGGGCTGAGAAGATGTATAAAAAAATGTTCCCTAACACAGATAGAAAGAACACGAGTAATGATCAAAATTTTCTCAAAAGTTTAAAGTCATTAATAGAATTGATTAAGCCTGGAAGGAGATTTAGCGTAACAATAAGAAGTCTAAAAATAGAAACAGAAGTACAAAAACTAGATACAATTGATCTTACGAGTGATATCACTGACACAAGCAAACTACAAACTTATCAGACTATTTTGAATATTTTAAAATTTTCGCAGGATTTTACAGGTATGGATAAAACTAGTGAGATACAAGCTAAGGAAAACGCTTTAAATGCAAAAGCAGGCATTGGTGATTTATTGATTGAATCAAAACTTGTGCTTCTTGGTTTGAGTAAGGATTCAATAATAAGAATTGGGGAACAAGATAAAAAAATATGTGATTTAGTTAAAGCTGATTTTGATGCATGGTTCGCTTTAAATAGCGAGGCAACACTTATAGATAAGGAACTGAAAATATTAGATACCATCCATTATTATCTCACGAACTATCAAGACTTTGTTACGCTTTCGCAAGAGGTTACTGCTGAAGGTTTTAGCAAGGACAAAAAGAATCCTGTTAAGTTATATCGTGAAGGGAAGTTTGTTGATGGTGTGATTTCAAGTGTTAGTGATGCTATTGGTGGAGAAAATACGAAAGAATTTATATCAGCAAACAGACACGCATGCTATTTTATTGATAGTCGAACTTTGAGTGATGAAAATAGAGCAAAATATGAGGCCAACGGTAAGCAAACAAAGCTTATGTGGGCTGTTGCTGCAGGCGGGCTTTCGACCAGAAGTGGTGGAATCATGACTGCTGGTTTTAAATTTTTTGGAAAGGACATGCCGCAGCAATTAATGGATCAGACATTTATTGCTCTAAAGGCAAATGCAGCTTTGTATGAAGATGCGTCATTCACAATCATGACAAGTCCTTCAAGAATAAATGCTGTTTGCGCTTCATTGGCAGCTATCGCAGATACTGAAATTGATCATAAACAAATGAAAAAGGATATTTTGACAAAGGGCTTTGCAAAAGTGAATTTTAATGGAATTGAAGTTTATGTTTACTTGCAAGGTTTGCAGAAAAGGATTGTTCCGAAGGATGAAGATATTGATGCAGCACAGAATAAACTTTTAAAGGATAAGGCAAAAGATTTGGGTGAAAAAACAGATGAGTATAAAGGCCTGAAAAAATCAAAACAAACAAAAGAAAAGGCAGTTGAGATTGGTAAAAAAGAAGCTGCGTATATGGAATATGAGAAACAATTAGGAGATGGTGTGCAATATTTGAAAGAGAGTAAAGAAATCAAAGCCGGGGAAGCAGTAAAAGATGCAGCAGGAGAATACATTGAAAATCCGCCGGGTCACTGGGACGTGATACGCCATCTTGCGATTTCCGGTATGCTGCAGGAAGCTCAAGAAAATAAGCAAGAGTTTGTTATGTGCTCGAATATGAATAATCCATCTGCAAAGGTGGATCCTGTTGTGGCCGGTATTTTCAAGAAAATAATTTCAGATGCTCGAACAAACAACAAACCTAAGCCGATTTCTATGTTCCTTTTGGGTGAGAATCGTGGTGAAAAAGGCGGGCTTTTGGCAAAGGTTACATATCAGTTGGATGAGGGAACAACTGAAGAACGTGTACAGTTGGTTGAAGGATGCGCTGCAACAAATGCGTTGAATAAACGCATAACCGAATTGTCAGAAAAGGGTGAACTTGCAAGTGAGTATCCATTTTTTAATACAGCGACATTTTTATTGAATGTGGAAGGGTTGATAAATTTGTTTAATCTAAACAACGGAGATACTACAGTTAAAACTCGTACTGATAAGGTAGATAGGGTTACAGGGACTGTTCCGGTTTATGTGGGGATCAAAGAACAAAAGATTAAGATTAAAACTACTGATGCAGCGGGTTTGGCACTTGAAAAAGAAGTTATTGTTCCTTCATGGCAGATGGAACGTATATGTGGGGATATTACTCAGATAGCGCCATGGGCTGCATGTGTAATTGATCGAGACAAAGATTTTATTCCGACAAAGCAGCCAAAGGATGTAACTAATAAAGATACGATGAGACTGCTTTCACAAAACATGGTGCCTGATGGAAATGGAATTATGGGAATGTGTCAAACTATACAGTATGAATCCAAATATTTTAAAAAGTGGGAAGAAGATAGTGGTTTGTATGATGCGGCTGAAGATTATGACAAAACAAAAAAAGCTCTAAAAGGTGATATTGCTCCGAAGCTTGAAGAGTTGACAAATATCTTTAGAAAATATGGTCTTTTGGATTATTTTAAGTTTAAGAATAAGCACAAAACAAAAGACGGATTTTTATTTGAATTTGAAAATGGCAGTTGGTTTTTGGTACGTGTGAGTGGAACTGAAGCAAAGTGGAGGGCATACACTCAAACAGACGATGATGAATATAATCTTTTGAAACATTTGGCATTAATAGTTTTGGGTACAAAAAAAGATGATGCAGAGCTTGCGCAAAAAGCTAAGAAAGTTCTGGATAAAAAACTGAAGAAAGTGTCAGTGCAAAAACATAAGCCTATAGAACAGCACGAGCAATTGAAGGAGAAAAAGCAGTCAAATTTGCTTAAGTTGAAGGAAAAGTATCCGAATGTAACTGAATACATTTATGCAGTTTGTAAAATGTTTGGTTATGAGCATGAAGCAGTGGTTGAGTTTTTGGCTGCAAATGCACAAGCCAATAATTTCGAGGGAATTGTTGTTTATAGAGCTTTGAAATCTGGTAAGAAAAATTTATTGAGCGCAGTGACTGAAGCAGAACAAAATAATTTTATTAGAAATATTGAAAGCGAACTAAGGAAAGAGATGGGAAACAAAAAAGGTAAGTTGGGGGTAGATAAATGCACTCAGCTTGCGCTATTTTTGCAGGCGGATTTTTCATATGCAAATCTGGAACTTTATAAAGAATTTTACGATCATGTAAAAAATGTAGATGCGGACTTAGCAAAAAAACTCGAAGGATTTTATTTAACTTGCGCAGAGAAAACTATGTCCAAAGATATCGAGAATCCGGATAATTTAGGGTTCTATCTCATGCTAAGTGATTTTGTAAATGATGCTGGTCAAGTAGTTCCTGATGAGTTAAAACAAGCATTTGAGTACAATGGTTTCCCGCTTTTGAAAAAAGTACGAGGCAAAGACGGAATAATCAGACAAGTGCTCATGGATCATGATGTGTACTTGCTAAAAGGCTGGGAAAATAAGGTAACTGATGGGCAGGTTTTTGTGGGACCGTATTTTTTGGAAGCTGAGGATATAAAGAGTGAAACAAAAATATTTAAAGTATCAATTAATGAAGATCAGAAGTTGCTTATTTTAGATAAAGTGTACTCAAGGAAAGCATTTGATAAGTATGAAGTAAAAAGTTTAGGAGAGTTGATAGAGTTATATAAAGGGACTAAAGATGGAGAAATTTATTCTGCTATCGAAAAGATAATTCTGAATAAGGTAAAAATAGCTGGTGCGAAAAAGTTTGTTGATGAGGAAAAGATTGATTGGTTTGAAATTAAAGGTGTTAGAGGTTCCGATATTGTAGATTTTGATTTCGTACTTGCAATAGTTGTGCTTCGTAGCCAAGGTATGACAGATGAAAATATTGTTCAGAAAATTATTACGGACACTTACACTCCGAAAGCTTTGGGGCTTTTGAAATATAAACTTTTTTATGATGCAAAGGCAAAACTTGTTGATTTTGAGAAAGTTTATGCAAATATAGATGAGGAAAAGGGAGGTGAGTCTTATGAAAAAGCATTGCTATTAAGTGTGAGTGATGAGTATTCTGATGTGAAAAAATATTATGATGAAGTAAAAAACGCAGGAGATGCTGCAAAGGGATACAAAAATAGTGCATATGGGGCTATGGAAGCTATGGAAAATGAAAAAGCAGCAAGTGACAAAGATAAAGAGGCTGCTAAAAAAGAAATGAGGAAAAAACTTTTGATGCTTGCGAAAGAACATCCGGAAAGCGCAATCTTTAGTGCCGTGAAGTCAAAAGTTGTTAATGGTTCAATTATATCGGAATCTGCAAAATTATCGAAAGGCTATGAAAAGCACATGGAGCCCGGAGTTATAATTGGAAAAAATGTCACAATTGGAAAAATCACAGGGACAGTTAAAAAGGGGACTTATATAGAAAATGTGGATATTGCAAATCTTGGTGATGCGGCAGAGGATTGTGAAATTCGGAATGTAAGGCAGCTAACTAACAAAGCATTTGAAGTAAAAGAGAGTGGAGACAAAGTTGAAGATTATGAACTTGCTATAAGAGATGTGAAGGGTAAGTACACTCTTGGGTTACAGGCAATTCCGTTTGGTGTGCAAACAGTAAAATTGAGAGTTGTAAATGGGATAGAGATATCACTCAGCTATATAAAAAATAGTGAAGAGCACAAACTAGCAGCAGGCTATAAATTGGATACAAACATACTGCGTAGTAGTTCCAAACCCAATGCTCCGGCAAAACCTGTTTCGATTACTGCTTCCGGTGGTGAAAATACACTTGATGCTCTTGCTGCAATGCTTGATTTAAGTATGGGATCAGCATTTAGTGATTTGGCTGCTAAGCTTAGCACTAGTGGTAAAGTTCAAGCACCAAAATCCGAATCAACTATCCAAAAGCTGCGGAAAATATTGCCAAAAAATGCCGGCAACCCGGCAGTAATTGAAATGCTTACGGAAGATAAGTCAATGTATGGAATTATAAAAGTTGGTGATATATGGTACACAACGAAACGTGATGTGCAGATACTGGAGATGCTTGAGGTAATCTATGGTGAGGCTATGTGGGATTTTTTGAAAGAACATGAATTTGAAGAAGGTAAAGTAAGTAAGGAATTGAAAGCTGGTGAGCTGTTAATTAGTTTCAAAGATGTTATGAAAAAAGCACATGCACAAGCATTGGTTAAGAAAACAGTCAAATTTAATGAAAAAGAATTTAATGCAATGTGGAAAAAACTTGATGGGATTTTTACAGCTGCAAACGGACCCGGTGTTTTGGATATAAAACTGTTTGAAACAATGTTAGTTGATATGTTGAAAGGTGGTATGGATCCGGAAAAGGTTCAACGTATCAAGGAGCAAATCATTAGACCGTTTGTCAAAGAAGCTGTACTTGCACGACGAGAAATTATTGTGAATGTGGAAGGCAAGGATCTTGCAGCAGAGCTAACGGCACTTGGATTACGGGGGCATGGTGGACTAATAAACTGTGAAGGTGTGATGTTGACACTTGCAGGTGACTTTAACATATCAGGTAATGCTGCAGAGAATACTGTTTTCTATAAATTAAGAAAGATCAATGAACTTAATGCAGAAGTTAATGGAAAAGCAGGTTTTGTCAGATGGGCAATGGGAAAAAATACACTAGAAAAAGTTAGAAATAATAATATGTCTAATATTAATAGTAAAAACGTAAAAAACGATCTAGCCGAAGCTGTGAAATGCGGCAGAGCTGGCGCTGCATTTGCATCAGGTGGGAATATCCTAATAAATGCTATGGGTAAATACATAATGCCAGAACATTTAAAGCTTATCCAAGCTAAGATTGGCAGACTTGTAGTTGAAAATGTTACAGCAAAAGACGTTGAATTTTATTTGAATAACATGGAGCTTTTGCCATTGTTAATCGATAAACCAGAACTCACACAATACTTTACAGTGCAAGGTGTTGAAAAAGTGGATGGTCAGAAGTTGGGGCAATTAGTTAATAGTGCAAAGGCAGGTGTTTTATTTTCAGATACTGGTATTTTAAAAGCTGACGATGCTGTTGAGTTGCCTTCTTGGTTTAACCAGGTTGTGATAGGTGTACAGGTGAAACTGGCGCATATTGAAGAAACAAAGGATGGAACTGAAGAAATTAAAAAAGAAGAAGTTGCTGTCGCTGTAAAAGCATTACAGGTTGATTTTGATGGTGAGCAGTTAAAGATAAGCATGGCATTAAATGCAAAAGATATTCAAGAGGCGAAACCAGATTTTAAAGTTAAACCTGTACTTATACTTGGTGATGCAGCACATGCTGCAAGAGTTGTGAAAGTTATCGCGGGTAGTAAACAGATTTTGGATTCAGTGAAACAGAGCTCAGGTTTTGTATCATTCATTACAAATGCGATTATTCCTGATATAGGCAAGAAACAGCGTGAGGCTGAAACAGCTGCTAAAGTAATTGGTTCTATGGAAGCAAATGATGTTGAAACTGAGAAAATAATGAAGGCACTTGTGAGCGCAGCTTAATTAATTTTAAATTTTGGATTTTAAATTGAACTGCATTGGATTCTTAGAAATTGTAGTTGATCTTTAGATTTGTGTTGTTTGGTATTGTTTGGATATTTGGAGGTTAAACTTTGACTTGAGAGTATGTAGCGGCACTTATCAATGGGTTTTTTTACTTTGCTGAGATTATATTTCTATAGTTTTCTATCTCAATACTATTTTTAAATTTAGGTTTTGTGTTCAGTTCTACTTTGCTTTTGCTCTTTTTTTTCTTGTTATACCGTTTCCCAAATTTAAGTTTACAAACGCATCGACGGTATCGTGTGTATCTTCTATTTCGGGATTTGGTATTAGGTTTAGTATCTTTATTACAATGATTCTCAATCCAAAATCGTGTTGACGAATCATATTGAACTCTATCCTTTCGCCTCGTATTACTAGTAAGTTCACCAACTATTTGAGATGCTAAACTCTCACTTTTTGACTTCATTTCACAACTAAAAGGATTTAACTCAAGCATTACTGCCTGACAAAAAGCCGTTCTTTGATACATTCTCATTAACATTCCAAAAGTATATGGTGTAAATTCATCAAAAAGTATTTTTGTTGTTGGATAATCTTTTTTATCACTTAAACTCTCTGCAGTTTGTGATAAATTTGCATGCTCTTCAAAACCTACAAAATCAGCAGGCATTTTCTCTCGATTCAAAAGTTCAGCTAACTTGTTCTTGTCAGTTATAGATTGTTCAATAAATATTGGGAAAGTGTTTCTGTCAAGTTTGCGACCGTCTTTATCAAAATCTTTTGCAAGTATCCTTCTAAATTCATATTGTAGAAACTTGGAAAAACCTATCAAATCTTTTCCTTCGGTAACTATTGCTTTAGAATCGTATCTGCCGATCCTTTGATTCAACACATTTAAGCCTGCCAACATAATTGGTATATTTTTCGCATAATCTTTTTCTTCCAGAAAATGTTTATCCATAGCACTTAACCCGTTCAGAAAATCAAAGAATTTATCTGCTCCTAATTCTATCATCAATGGAAGTATTGAGCTTACCCAAGAAAAAATGTATTCACTAAAAAAAGCAGGAAACACAAGCACAGGAGTATTCTTTAAATCAATACTAATATCTTTTAAACTATCTATTACTTTTCTTTGCTCATGTTTATTTGTCATTAATAGTAAAGATATCTTATCGGAATTTTCAGGAACAACTACTACTTCGTTAATAACTTTTTTCAGCTTTTTTCCCCATGCTTTTTCAGCGTAAATTTCCGGGCTTATTACCAACAAGATTCTAGCAGACAAGGTTCTAGCAGAAACGAGACTTTTTAAGTCATTTGATAATTTATTTAAATCGGAAAATGACAAATAAACAATGTTTTTTCTTTCCTTATTTGGGACTAACGTTTGTCTGGCCATGCTAAATTCCAAATATTGCTTTTCTTGCCCAATAAAAACTATGTTATCTATGCTAGTATTTTTTATTATCGCCATCTGGTTAAACGCTTTTACCATTACCGGCATAACATCTTCCCCATCAATAAGCATTTTGCTCTTGGAAACAACCTGTTTGTTTTTGTAACGAATATTATTTAGAATTATTTGCAGCATATCATCTGTATTCGCTTTCCCCTGCATAAACATCTGTCTGATTCTCAAGTTTAGTTCTGTATTTTTTGCAAACTCAATCAACAACTTATGTGTACCCAAATCCAACCTATTCATTGAATAATCTACAAACAGTTTATGTTCGGAAAATGATTGTGAAATAGAATAGGTTTGGTCAGAATTCCTTTCTTTAACTAATTTTTTAATAGAGCTTGTTTCTATTCCTTGATAGCTTTTTTGCAAATTAGAAAAAACTCTATATTCTGTATTGATAAATGATAACAACTCTAACATTGTCCTCTGAATAGCTGCTGATCCATCTAAAAATTTATTGTCTTCATTTTTCTTCAAAGCACGTATAGTGTTTTCAAGTGCAGCCAGCTTATTTGATTCCTTATACTCTTCGTAACTTATATCTTTATTTTCAATAAAAAATTTGTATAAAAATTGCATTATGGTGTCTTCGCTAAACGTTTCTTTTTTCATAAAATAATAAATATATAAAATTATTTTATCACTATCTTTTACATTATAAAATGTACACATATTCTCAAACTTTCTGCTCCCATTTACAAGCAGTTCTACTTCTTGTTTGTATTTCCAGATAATATCGTTCACCTTATTTTCAATGCGAATTTCTTCAATATCTTTGGGAATATCTCGTTTTTCCAATTGTTCTATGTCTTGCCAATTATTTTTGCTTTCTTGAGCAAACTTTTGTACTAACCTCCAAGCATAATCATTTCCAATCCCCTTAACAGCATCCCATAAATCTCCCTTGCGTTCCTTTACCTTCTCTTCGTCTCCTTTTTTTGCTTCCGTTTCTATATAAGTTTTTAGTTCACCTAAATACTTGCTGTGTGTAGATTTCATCCCTCTAAAAAATTCTAACCAAACGTCTTTATTACGCGGCATTGATCCTAAATTTAATAAACTGTACATTATTTTGTATAAGATACCTTTAAGTTCACAATAGTTATTGCTTGGCAATTTTATAGAAGTTGCTTTTTCATTGTCTGACCAAAAAACAAAACTCTGCAGGCAACTTGTGTCCTGTTCTTTAGATAGAACGTCCAAAAATAATGGGGATGCTCCAACAATTTGATCATCCGATTTTTTCAATGTTTTCCCAAATATTTCTCCTAATCTATACAAGTAAGCTCTTAGTATTTTTTCTGCGTTTTTACATTCTGCCATGTTTGTGCCATTAGGAATTATGTCCACATCTTTTCTTTTCTTAAAATTACCTTCAATATATTCGCTAATAGAAAAAACCATGTATCTATCTTGTCCTTCAATGAGTTTTTTTGTAGTAATATCATAATTAAATGCCTCAGAATAAGCAGCATACACATGCGCAA
>JBHPKP010000035.1:0-9300 GCA_042566505.1 bacterium
TCTTTTTCAGAAAGGGAATTTGATAGAGAAAATCGAAAAGCGATCGGGCAGGATATTGTTGTAAGCGCCAAGCCTTTTGTGTCTGAAGAACAAATGCAATACATGGAAGACCAGAGAAACAAAGCAATCTATTCAAAATTACTACAAGTTATTTTATTAAAAATACAAAGTGGGAGCATAAAAGGATTTAAAAAATTTAGCACAATAAAGCAAGTCTCAACATTTGTAGATTCAGAAATCAATAGAGAAATAACAGGGAATTCAAGCAAGGACTCTGTTGCTTATAAAATAGTTACTGCTGCAGAATTATTTGATGTTTATTTTGTTGTTGTAGATAAAAATGAAAAGCTTATTTTTGCCAGCGGTGATGAAGAAACTGCACAAGCAGCAATAATATTTCAAGAGGGAGTGGTTAGTAATACATTTAAATACATTCCAAGAAATGCAGCTTCAAAAAAGAAAAAGGTTTCAAAAAAATCGCGAAAACTATATGAGCAAGCTAATAGAATTTTGAGCAATGTGAGAGAACAGCAGCAAGATGTTGATATTGAAAGGCACAAAGATAGCATAAGTAAAGATAGTATAATGACTGACCCAAATGCACCGGCGCTATTGAGTGAGTATTTAGAAAATTTACCAGCAGAAGAACCAAGTAATCCTGAAATAAAACTGGATAGTGATGGAAATCTCGAACAATCCAAAAGCGATTCTTTATTATCTCAAGTGTCTACATTGGCAAAAAAAGCTTGGGAAGTTTTTCGATACTTATTGGCGTCGGATGATCCTGATCAAGCAAACCGTATTTTACAGGAGCAGGAAGCAGAGGCAAACCAAAATTTACGTAATTTAATTAATGAAAAAATGGAGCAACCTCATAATGATGCAAATTTGATGCCAATCACAATAACTCAAGCAGGTAGACATTTTTATTATATTCAAGATGATAAATATGTTGTTGGCGATTGTGGTTTGTATGCATTGGCAAGGGCCATGCTGGATCAAGATGGCAAAGATATTAATATGGATGGGGAATTTGATGAACGAATAATAAATGAAATGCGAAATGTTTTAGCTGTACTTGCAAGCAGGGATGAATATTTATCTGTAAATGGACATGTATTTTTATATACAGGGTCTCTTATAAAACTTGCAAGAAAGTTAGGGTATGTGCTAACAGTTATAGATACAAAAGCAGACCAAGACTTAGTTGTACAAGCTGTTGAAAATGTTAATAATTTAAATCCGGAGAATAGTTTAGAGCCGGATTTGATAGCTAATTTGTCTAATGAAAAAAAAGCAGCATTACTAAAATCAATGAATGCCGTAGAGATACAGCAACAGGAAGAAGCACTTGCTTCATACTCTTCTCAAGTGCAAGAACAACCAATAACAAATGCAATAAAGGGAAGAATTAATGGATATGACGAGCAAGACGTTACGTACAAGCAAATACTAGATGCTGCAAAGCAACCGGTAGTTTTGCAGGCTCCAGCAGAAGATCCGGAAAATAAGGGTACTCTTGATTCTCAGCTAGATACTTTGTCAGATTCGGATGATGACTTTGACGAAGATGACCAATTAGAAAATGCTGGGATTTTTAAGGCTGAAATAAGTGACAAAGACAAAAAGCTGAAAAAATATTTAGATGAAAAATCAAGTGAAACTGTTTGTACAATTGGGAAAAAAATAGCAAGTGGTTCGTATGGTTCTGTTTATGAAGCTGAGGTACATGGTGATAGCAATTATGTGATAAAAAAAATGACACTAGATACTGATGACGGAGTGGAACTTGGGCACATTATTGATGAAATTAATTTCATGAAAGCTCAAAAAATGAATCCATATGCTGCAGAAATAATGGGTGCATATTATGTGGAAGATGAGGATGAGGGTAAGTTTGATATCTATATCCTCATGCCAAAGTATCTTACACTGCAGCAAGTTATAGAACATTATAGAAATAAAAATATTCCGGTTGAGGAGTTGCTTTTTAAATGCTTGATAGGGTTAAAAGACATGCATGCTCAAGGTATATTTCATAGAGATATAAAGCCTGAGAATTTATTATTTCAAGAGTTAGGGCAATCAGTTATCCCGAAATATATTGATTTTGGAGTTAGTGCAGAAAAAGATGAGGATATTGTACAAGCATTTCTTGGAACACCTAAAACTTTAGATATGGAACTAGTAAGAGCGAACCCTCTTAGAGGAAGAGAAGTTACGGAAATATTGCCAAAGGCTGATCTATGGTCATTGGGCATTACGATAAGTTTTTTTCTCAATCAATTGGGAATAACAAAGCTTTCTCCACCGGAAATATTCCAAGAGGGAGTATTTATTATAGATGCAGAAAATAATGATAAGAAAAAAGAATTTGAAGAAAATCTAGCAGAAAATAGAAAAAAGTTTGAGTTAGAAATAGAAAATGAACAACGAAAAAATTCTAACAAAACTAGCAATAAAATTTTGGCTAAAAAACTTGAAACAAATGTTCAATATATAAAAAGTTTATCAAAAGAAGAGTTGGATGCTGTTATTGAAAGATTTGTTTTTAGAGATACGGCAGTGGAATTTAGGTTGAAATATCCAGAACTTGTAAGTATTGATAAATCAGAGTTAGAGAGAAAGGTCGCAGAATTTACTAAGAGTATTGGACCGGAAAATATCAGACATATGATCAGTCAGTTGCTGGTAGTTGACTATGAGCAAAGACCAACTGCGGAACAAGCGCTGAAGCAACTAACACAAAAACCTATGGAAAGAAGCTTTAGTAATGGAACTGATTTGAACTCAAATTCAGATTCAAATTCAAATTCAAATTCAGACTCAGACTCAGACTCAGAGATAGATTCAAGAAAGAATAGTTTGTCTGTTATTTCAGAGGCGTCATTTTTTTCTGGGAGTGGAAGGCGCTCTTTGAGTATGACAGATGAAATATTGTATAACAAATTATTGAAAAAGTGGGAAAAGTTTATTAAATCTTTTTTCAATCTGAAATCCAATGATCCTGACCAGCTTGCTGTAAGAAAAAATGTTTTAGGCATCTGCCTATCAAATTTTGTTCTGAAAAAAATAAAGGAAATATTTGAATATAGAAAGGTTGATTTTCGTAATAAAAAAATAACGGATGAAGAAAATAAGAAGAATGAAATAACATGGAACTCTATGTTTGATAATCTGGAAAAAGAAGTAAAATTTAAGGAAGCATTTGGATTTGTACAAACTCAAATTAGCCGGCAAGAATTTGGATTTGTCTTATTTCAGGATTCAGCAGAGATAACTTTTCAAGATTTGGAAAAGTTGGAGGTTATAAGACGTTTGGCAGACAAAAATCTGGATCAATGCAGAACAGCGTTTTTTACTTTTGCAAATAGTGACCAAGCCTCCAATAAAATATTAACCAAAATGTTAAATTCTATTTTCCCCGAATTTGGTTTAAATGCATTACATGACAGAACATTAGAAGTTATACAAGTAGGGGCAAAACCAACTTTGAAATTGGGAAGTATTGAGGAAAACCCCAATAACACAAAGACTACAGAAAAATATTATGAACGTGTAAATATGACATTGAGGCATCTGAAGTTTGTGAAAAAAACTTTAGAAGTTAATCATTTAAAAGCATGGAGCATAGTTGGTTCAATATTTGGATTTACTGCAATGGGTGTGTTTGTTTTAGGTGCGGTATTTACATCATTTACACTTTTCTATGTACTTGCAGCTATTTCGGGGATCGTTCTTTTGGCTAGTCTGGTGTCTTTGGGAGTAACAGTATACAAAAATAGAATAAAAAGCATGCCTTTTGCTATGAGGAATAAGAAATTTTTAGAACGCTATTCAAGAAAAATAAAAAAACCAAAGAAAGTTAAAAAGAAAAAAAGTTATAAGGGCAAGCAGTACCACCAATACATAGAATTAGGTACTGATCCTGAGGAAGAACTTCAAGTTCCAAAAGGGCTAGTTCCGCAAATTGCAGATGACTATATAATGGCTCAAATTTTTGATAATGATGAAGAAGCTGTACAATTACGCAAGAAAATACTCGCTGGTGAAATTGCTGCAGGCTATAGTGATAATGATACATATTGGTCAGGTGCCGGTTATGTTAGTGAAAAAGTTTTAGAAGCTGTAAGAAGTCAAAAAGGTAGAAAGAAAATTAAACATGCAACAACTGATGATGCTGCTGAGGTAATGAATTCTGTTTTTAGAAATATTGTAGATATTAAACAAGCATTGGGTGAAAATATTACAAAAGATGAACTTAGACAGTTCTTAATTCCTTTGCGCAATAAGCAGGATTTCGAGAATAGAAAAAGAAAACTTATTGCTATAGTTGAAAAAAGATGCGATGAAGTGGTGAGGCAATTAATGATGTTTAAAGATAAAAATGGTCAGACATACTCTGAAAAAATAGTTAAAAATTTAAGCTTTGGTTGGATGATATATGGGAACACAGGAATTCTTGGAACTGTAAAGAACAAAAAATGTTATGAAAAAATGAAAAGAAAATTTAGGCAGCAAGCATTGGGAATGGGTGTTAGAAAATACAAAGAACCACGTTTGCCAAGAATAGCTGAAACAACTTTATTGAGAAATATTAAACCGGGTGATCTCACAAAACCTGTTAGTCAAAGACGTATGTGGAATGCGCTAACTGTGGTATATGAACAATATAATAATATGAATGAAACACATAAAACACTTGGTGAGATTTTGGATTTATTTCCAGAGGCTAGAATGGAATATGTTAGAGCAATTTCACAGGATATTGGCAAGATTGAGATACCTGTTGATTTAAAGTATGTAAGTAATAAGTATGATATTTGTCAGGAAATGACTTCTACATTAGATTTATTATGCGAGATGAACTTGGGTTTGACTCGTGAGGAACTAAAGAAGAGGGTGCGCTTGGTGCTTCTCGGAAATGCTGCAATAACACTTGATAGAAGCAATTTAACATCGCTTGTAAATCGTAACACGATTCATGTTGCGGGAACTTATATTTTGGATAGAATATTTGAAAATGATGAAGATGCAAAAAAGTTGAGACAGCTGGTATCAACAGGGAAAGTTGTGGCTGTACACAGTTCAATGATAGAAGAGCTTTGGACAGGCACAGGATATGTGAGTCAAGAAGTTTTGGAAACTGTTAAAAAAATCGAAAAAAAACAAAAAGTAGAAGATGTGACAGATGAAGATGCAGCAAATAATTTAAACAATATGTTGAAATTCATTGGAATGTTTATAGAACATTCCAAATTTTATAGACAAGAGATAGAACGATTTCTTGGTCCGATAAAAGGTGATAAAGATTTTAGAGCAAGGGCAAAATTGTTAAGAGTTTTACTGATTCGGAAAGGAGTAAGTGCAACTGAATTCAGTAAAAGCATGAATGGTTTGGCAATAGAAGATATGGTTAAGATGCTTAGTATGGGATGGATGATATATGGTAAAAAAGGAATCAAGAAAACTACAAAAGATGCAAAAGAATATAAAAAGATGCGAGCAAAATTCAAGCAGCAAGCATTCGGTATGCAAACAGTAACAATAGGAAAATCAAAAAACGCTATTATAGTGGGACAGGAAAGGCAGCCGCTTTTGGATGGACAGAATCAGCAAGTGTCAGTTTCAATACCTGATGCATATGTCCAAGGTCCATGTGGCGCAGTATTTAGTACAACTGCAAAGGATGATGTGTCCATGACTATTAAATCTCATCAACAGTTAGGCAGCAATGTATATAGTTTCAATCAATTAAGTAGAATAAGAACTGAATTAGGTTTGGCAAAACTTATAGAGCTTTTTGCTGTCAACGGATTAAGGTATGACATAATCTTCAATATGTTTAGGTGTAACGAAAAGAGGAAACTAATAACTAAGAAATTCCTGGCTATAGCATCCGCAGCGTAATTTTAATTAACCACTTCTCAAATAATTTGCTTTTTTTTTAGAATAAATCTTTTGGATCTAGAGTTAGGAATTCTTTGATAGGAATACCGGTTTTGCCAACAAGTAGTTTTTTGTTTGTTTTAAATTCACGGCAGAAAAAATCCATTCCAGGTAAAGTATCTTTTACTCGACTACTTTTAACTTCGATTGCAACTATCTTTTCTCCTTTAACCAGAACAAAATCAACTTCTTTATTATATCCTGCCCAGTAATACAACTCAATATTATGGCTTTTAATACTATTTGCAAGGTGAGCTCCAACAGTTGATTCAACAAATCTACCCCATACATGGGGAGTTTGTTTTGCTTCTTTTAGTGGCATGTTTATTTGTGCTGATAGCAGCGCTGTATTTAAAACTTGAAATTTTGGACTGGAACTTTTTCTTCGAATAGGTTGACCCGCATATTTGAAGAGGCCGGTCAAAAGTCCCGCACCACTTAATAATTGCAGATAATGCGCTAGTGTTACAGTATTGCCAGCGTCTTGTAGTTGTCCTAAAACTTTTTGATAGGAAAGAACCTGTCCAGAATAGCTACAACCTAGTTCAAAAAGCTGCCTAAGTAGAATGGGCTTATCTATTCGAGTCATAAGCAGAATATCTCTTGAAATACTAGTTTCTATAAGGGAATTAAATATATAATCTACCCATCTTTCAGGATCATTGATGAGTTTTGCGCTGCCCGGATAACCACCATAAAAAATATACTTATCAATATTCCAGTTAAAGGCTTCATTCATTTCAGGAAACGACCAATGCGAGGAGTAAATGGTTTCAAACCTCCCTGCCAAACTTTCTGTTAATCTTTGTTGTATAAGCAATGGCGATGACCCCAAAAGTATTACATGTACTTTAAGATTATTATTTGTATCTTCATCCCATAATTTTTTAACAGTTTCTGACCAGTTGTTTATCTTTTGAATTTCATCAAGAATTAAAATGGCTTTATCGGATTTCTTTTTAATTTTGGTTCTTGCTGTTTCCCATTGCTGCTCTATCCATACATTAGTTTTTAGCATTGGTTCATCGCAAGAGATATATACATTGGGGATCGTGATGGTTTTTAAGAGTTGTTTTATTAGTGTAGTTTTACCTGTTTGTCTGGGTCCGGCCAAAACTTGAATAAAGGATCTTTTTTCTTTGGTTCGTTTAGTAAGAATCTTTAATGTTGACCTCGAATACATGGACTTCCTCACAAGTTAAATATATTTTGCTCATTATAGCTAACAAATTTACTCAATACAACTAGTATTTTATATCCCTAAAATCGCGACGTCCTCTAAGTTTGAGTAATTTTTGTATTTTGGCACATTTTTCTGCCTAATTTTCCGTTATGCTATACCAATTCCGTATTCAATTGTCAGGATACATGCTATCCTTCGACCAATTTTACCGTTTTTATCGAGTAAACCAGCTTCTTGGACGCACTTGTCCCTAGGTTCATTTTTTATTTATTCTTTTTGTTTTTTTGATTCTCCTACGTAATATATTCTTCCTCTTTCAGCTCCCAGTCATATATCTCTTTCAATTTTTCATATATTTCAGCACCTACTCCACTTATTCGTATAACCATTTTACGACTATGCTCTATTATTCGAGCACTTACATTTAACAATTCCCATCTTACTCGCTCTATTGTCTTCTTTACCCAATTCCCTTTTAATATCATCCTCTTCAAAAAAATAAACATGTTATATGCCAGCACTCCTATACTAAACCATACTCCATTACCTCGAAAATCCCCACTTGGCATATACGATAAATGAAATCCTCTTTTCAATTCCTTATGATAATTTTTACTTGCTCCTCGTTCTTCATGCTTCCTTATTATTTCTTCGCCTGTATTTTCTTCATCATAATTCGTTGCTATACATTTATATCCGTATCTTACTCCTAGTAAATCCTTCTCCAGCTCCTTTCGCTCTACAACTATTCGATAACTCTTTGCTCCATTATTCATGCAACCTATCATTTCTCCATATTCTCGTTTTTCTCCACTTCTCTTATTGATTTCTTTCCATTCGCTTATATTTTTTATTCCTTCCAATATATTTTCATGTCTGCTTGCGCTTATCGTATATTTTATTTTTTCATCATCACAATAATTCATGATTTTTTCACTATATCCTGCTGCATCTATTCTTACATAACTTAGCTTTTTCCCGCTCATTTTTACTTTCTTTACACATTCCTTTATCTGCTCTAAATTCTCTTTCCTCGGACTTTCGTTCCCTTCTCGAAATTCATTACTTATACATATATCCAATTCCCTTATATAACTCAATAACGGCATATATCCTTTATTCTCTTTATATGTCCATTTTGCTCCTTCTTTCCAGCTCTCTATGCAGCTTGCATCTATATCTAACATATATTCTTCTGCTTTATCTCTTTTCATTATTTCCAAATTTACCTTATCTATTATCTCATTTATTTTTTCCATTTTACTTTCACTTTCTCTTCTCAACCAGTCTCCTATTGCATCACTGCTCGGCACTTGCTTTAAATTTAACATCTTCCTTAATCCTTCATCTTTTACTGTTCTATTTACGTCTTCTATATATTGTCCACCACCCAGCATACTCATCAATATTGGCTTTATATACTTTTCTGCATCATATCCATTCCAAGAGCCAGGTTCACTAAACAGTCTTTTTATATCTTTTCCTATCCCTAGCTCCTCATACACTCTATCAAACAATCCTAATCCTGCTCTACCTGTGATATTATCTTGCTCGCTATACACCAACTCGAATTTTTGCTTACTTTTTCGTCCTATTTTTTGTATCATTTTACTACCTCGTTTGGTTAATATTTGGTTTTATCGTCAATAGTATACTATAAAAACGAGGTTTTTTTATGCTTTTTCTCTCTCTTTATCGTCTATATTTCTTCCTTGGGTGAAACTATTCTTACATCTTTATCGTCTATCATTACTTTTTCGTCGCGGTTTTAGGGTATGTTTATACTCGCTGGATGCCGAAATAGACCGTACATGAATAAAACAAGTCTTTAGTTCTTGAGATTAAATAAAAGTGAAAAAATCTGATGCGTCACCCTACCCAAAAAAGATTATGGCTTACTGGGTGCTGGTTTATCACTATGCTGTATTTTGTTTACATTGATTTTCAATCCATGAAATCTGCGTAATCCGTTTAATCCGTGATTCAGACAATATTGTTTATCGTATCTATTGAAATAATTTCTGAACCTGCATAAATTTTTTTTGGAACAAATTCTAAATATTTAAGTCTTATTTAATGAAGGAGAGGAATGGATCTTTATTAAATTGAAATCTGCAGGTTGGTGACTATGATGACCTACCCCCTTGGTCTCATTTAATCCTCTCTCG
>JBHPKP010000036.1:0-8995 GCA_042566505.1 bacterium
TAAATGCTAAATTTTAAATTGAAGTGCATCAAGGCCTTAAATTTCCAAATTCACATTAATCTTTACTAAAAATCTATTTTTATCTAAAATGACAAAAGTTGATATTTAACAATACTTTCCAATCTCAGGAGGTCTTATGTCAAACAAAACTTTATTAAAAATTTGTTTTTTACTTATCACATTTTCACTCTTAATAACAAAAGTTTTTGCTTATCAAGTAACAGATGCAAATAAAATACTTGCAAATCCAACAAAGTATAAAAATAAAAAAGTTATCATATTTACAAAATTTAATGAAATAATTTCAGACGGGAAATTCGATAGTTTCACTTCCAGAGGTATTGATTATATTTATGATGACCAAAATAAAGAATTATCAGATAGCATTAAAAAGCTAAAAAAAAGAGATCGTATAACAATCAAAGGAAAAGTAATTGATATGGAAAACAGCTTTATTCCAACTGTTCTAGTCGAAGGTATATCCAAGGAATGGGTTGATATGACAATTATTCAGGCAACACGCGAAGAGCAAGAAATCGATATAACCTGCCCAAACTGCGGACACAATTTCAAACATACAATCGAGTTGAATTAACAAAAAACTGAAATGAACATACCTGAGCTTAGTAATCTACTTCAGTATCCTTTTGTAACAAAAAATCATTAATCCTATTATTACGATCCAGGTTGTTATCAATGTTATCCACCCTAAATTATTCATCTGTTTTCTCCTCATTAATTTGTTGCGCTAAAGACAGTTTCTTTCGTTTTCTCCAGGCATGACGTACTAAAAAAGCAATCAGCAAAAACAAAAAAATCAATGTTATTCGTGTTGCTAGTATGTAAGGTTTATTGGCCTCTGGCACACCTTTCATCATAATCGTAGGTATACCTTCCTGATAAAACCATGCCAAAAGGATCACTATCAAGAACGATGGTGTTACATATTTTATGATAGGTTTGTAAAACTTTGGAATACGCATATCTGCACCTCGATGCATCTCTTCCCACGCATTATTAAAACCGAAAACCCACGAAAACAAAATCGCTTCTACTGCACCAAATAATACCAAACAAAATGTTCCGCCCCAAAAATCCAAATCACCAATTACTCCTTTATTCAAAAGTAGTATCGGAGCATGGCATAAGACAAAACAAACTGTTGCCAAAACCATGACAGCTTTTTGGCGTGAAATATCGAATTCATCCTCGAGAAATGCTACCGAAGGCTGCAGAAGCGATACCGACGAAGTAACCCCTGCCACAAACAACAAAAGAAACCACATAAACGAAAATAACGAACCTAAATAAATTTTACCAAAAATCGTGGGCATTGTTACAAAACCTAAATTGAATGCACCGCTTTTTGCAATGTTTACGATATCCACGGGCCCAAAGAAAATATATGCAGCCGGAATAACTATACTACTGCCCAGTATTACCTCAGCAAACTCATTGGTACTAACTGCGGTAAGTCCGGACAACACAACATCGTCATTCCTTTTCAAATAACTTGCATAAGTCAGAATCACACCTATCCCCACACCAAGTGTAAAAAATATTTGCCCAGCTGCCGCAAGCCACACTTTTGCGCTTTTCAAATATGCAAAATTCGGATTCCAAAGAAACCCCAAAGCATTGCTTATAGAATAGTCCGGTTTGATAGGGTCAGGAGTTCCAAGTGACAACACCCGAATCATAATCAAAATACCCATTATCAGAAGAAGCGGGAGCCCATACCTGCATATTCGTTCTATTCCCGACTTTATTCCGTAATATATGACAATGAAATTTATTGCAAAAGTTATAACAAAAAATATATACGCATATCCTATACCACTAAAAAACTGATTACTAACCTGTCCCTGATACCCGCTCAGAAAATCCTGCATTAAACCATTTTGAACAGCGGTCGAATACTTGCTTGTAAAACTGAAAAATGTAAACCCCAGAAGCCATGATTCAATATATGTATAGTAAATCATAATCACAAGCGGTCCGAAAATACCTATTACACCAAAATATTTAATGAAACGATTTTTTTGCCACATTGAGTGAAAAACACCGGGAGCTGTACTATGCTCAAATCCACCGCCATATCGTCCTATAGCCCATTCTATCCACATCAGAGGTATACCTATTAACACAAGCGCTACAAAATATGGCAAAAGAAATGCCCCGCCACCATTGCTTGCAGCCTGAACAGGAAAACGCAAAAAATTTCCAAGACCAACTGCACTACCTGCAACTGCAAGGATAATCCCAAGTTTCGAACCCCATACTTCACGTTTTTTACTCATGAAAAGCTCCCAGATTGTTTTTTTTGAATTCGAATAATTTTATATATTTGAAAATAAATTGTAAAGAAGAGATAATCCAACCAATTGATACGAAATTTCTAATATTTTTATATGAAAATTGTAAATGTGTTATCTAAAAACCCCGACAAGTTCGTTTTTTTTGGGTACAAAGCACAATAGTTTTAAACAGCCCTGCAAATACTTTTGGCTTTTTTGATATCTAGTTTTTTATAATAATTAAAGTCCTGGTCATCTGTTAAAATTACTGGAATATGTATTATATCGGAGAAAACATTTACTAATTTTGTAAATGAAATTTTGGCATTTAATAATCTGTTTTTATCAGATAAGTTTTTTATAAGCATTTGTATGTCTGCTATATTTGGGACAGTTTCTGCTGCATTAAAGATTTCCCTTTCAGACAAGCTCAGCATTTGTAATTTATACTTAATAAAATCATTTTTATAGTTATCTATTTCTTGAAATATTTTTTCTGCATTGTATTCCTTGGAATAAGCTTTTTTCATATTTTCAATAAAAATGTAAAATTCAACTATGTGACGCATATTCAATGGTTTTTCTTTTTGTATTTTATATTTGAATAGCTGTTCAAACAATTCCCTGGAATAAGCAGCTCTTTCAGAACTTTTGAGAGGCGAAGTAATTGCAAAGAATGTGAATAAGTATCTGCGGCCCACAGATGATGGTATAACATAATTGCCTTTATGATAGACGCGTGTTGAACTACCGGTTGAAAGCAAAAGACCTTTTGTGCAGCCTAAACTTTTGGCAAATTCAACACCTTCTCGAAAATTTTTGCCTACTCGACCCGATAGTCCGTCCCATACACAAAAAACGGGTTCTCCCTCTTTTGTAATTCCAAGAATTGTATTTGGATATGGATTGAAGTGAAAAAATATTTTTATTTTATTATTTGGCAGAAAAGCGTATTGTCCCCTTTTTGTCACATTATCAGGATGAGCAACTCGTACATAATTCAAACCAAATGCTTTTTGAGATGCATGTAGTGCGTCAACGAATATTGTTTTTTCTTTCTCATCATCAAGTTTTTTTTCGAATATTGTTAGTTCTAATGTTACTGGTTCGGAAAGCGCCTTTCTGGCTAAATTATTATCTCTAAGCAATTGGTCAGAACCAAAGTAAAATCCGCCGCCTGTAATATCTTCCATAAATCTATCATAATCAGTTTTTCCCAATATTCGATATATGTAATTATCACTTTTTTCCTGCTCGGTTTTAGCTGGGAAAAAAGACGGAAAGCCAAAAATATGTCTTATATCCTGAAACGCTTGTTCGTGTAATAACTTTTTGATGTTTTGTTCAAACGAAATATTTTCATCTGTCAAAACAAAAGGTCCACCAACTGCAAAAAGAACTTCACCTTCAAACTCATCTCCATTTTCTTTAACAGGTTTGACAAGATTGGAATTTCGAATATTTTCATATCTAATGGGTTCTATTGAGTATCTTACCGAACCTTCTTTATTTTTTACTGCAACAAACGACGGATAGGTTTTTTTCATATATTTTTGTTTTGTTTTTTCCAAATCCGTGTCTTCTATTGGAACAGGATGAAAAAAATTTCCATCACAGTAAAAGGTGTAATAATCATTAACATATAATGCGTCGTGGTTTAGAAAACTATCAACCTTTTTTCCATTTTTTAATGAATAAAATAAAATATCTGTGAGCTCATCTACTTGCATTAATTCAGTTGTTATGCTGTCAAAACCAACATACTTTATACCATTAAGTATTGCTTCCATTTTTCCTGTTTCGCGGTTAATCATTCTCACATTGCCGAGCATGCCCGGACGATATATCAAATCCAGTGAATGCTCAGATTTGATAATATTAAATAATAAACACAATAGATTACAGGTCTTTATTCTATTTTCTTTTAGTAGAATAGGTTTGATTTCTCTGGAAGATTCGTTAATGATAAGTAGGATTTGTCCCCGAAGGCGTTCGAACTGTTCTTTCTTATTTTTCTGTTTAGCTATGCGCGAAAGAAAATTGAGCATATCATTTATTTGCTTATCGTCGAACAGATTTTGTTTATATAGATTTTCGAAAGTTAGTAAAGATTCTTGTAAGATTCTTTCCGATGTTTGTATTTTATTGTAAAAAATACTACTCATAGCAATAGAATTATTTTTGTTTTCGAATAAGTATTTTAAATAATTAGCACACAATATCCCATTGCTATGTTCAATAAAAACTAGCGAGATAATCAGTATCAATACAATCTTATTTTTCAATCTTTTAAGTATAATCATGCCCCCCCCCTTAGTTAACGTTAATATAGGCAAGTTCTTTAAAAAGATATTTTACAACATATTCTTACACTTTTATATATTCAATTACATCGAATTTGGCAGGATTTACCTAAAAAAAAATCCCTGCGAAATTAATCACAGAGATTTTTAATTGTTCTAATATTTCTTAATTCAATTATGGAGTAACTGTAAGTATTTTTTCTGCCTGTTCCGGATATTTTGCAATAAATTTCAACTCATCTTCTACCAATGGCTTTTGTGTATGCACGTTTGCAAACCTAACTAAATCTAAAATCCTTTTTGCCTCATCTTCACTTTTGAATTTAATTGCAATTTTCCCATATACATTTCTGAAACCTTTTATTCCACCATACTCTCCCGTTGTTATCATACGACCTGTTTCAATTTTTTCTACCCCGCCGCGTCCAAGCTCTTCATAATCATATAATTCATAATTTCTTCGATCTTTTAAAGCACCGTCCGCATGAATACCTGACTCATGAGCAAATGCATTTGCACCAACACCCGGTTGATTCATAGGAATTGGAACACCAAATGCATAAGACGCATAATTTGCAATTTTCCAAGCTTTTTTTAGGTCAATTTTTTTGTCTAATACATATTTCGAATTACCTGCAAAACCATTCGATTTTTTTACTGCAAGTATACACGAGACAAGATCAGCATTCCCTGCACGTTCACCAAGACCATTAACTGTTGTGTTGATATATGCATTAACACCCGAATCAATTGCAGCTTTTGCGCCACACAAACTCGTTGCAACAACCATACCTAAATCATTATGACAATGGAGCTCCGTATCAATCTTTACTTTTTCCAAAATGTACTTGATTCGATCATAAATACTAAACGGACTATCATAGCCAAGTGTATCACAATACCTAAATCTATCTGCACCAACTTCTTTCGCAGCTGCAGCAAACTCAACTAAGTAATCTAAATCTGATCTTGAAGCATCTTCTGCATTTACCCCAACTGCAATAATCCCACTATCTTTTGCAGCCTTTACAGCATCTGTCATACCTTTAATAACTTTTTTCTTATTTATTTTCCCTTTAAATTTATGGTCAATCATCTGGTCTGAAGTAGAAATCGACAAATTAACATATTTCAATTCAGGCACTAATTTTTTCCCCTGAACAACATCTCCCACAGTTGCCCTGAGCCAACCGGAAAGCCTCATATCTTTCATTACACCCATTTCTGCAAGTTCAAGGTTTGCACGTAGATAATTTGTTTCATGCTTTGTCATAGGAAATCCGAATTCCGACTGAAAAACTCCCATACTCCCAAGATATTTATTCAAAAGAGTCTTCTCCAATTTCGCGAGTCCCAAATTTGCAGTTTGCACTCCATCTCTATTTGTTACGTCAATAATATAAATCTTATTTTTTATCGAACCTTTTGCAGCAATCATGTCATCACCTCCTAATTAAGTTTTTGTATAAAGCTTTTGAATCTTTTAATTCCTTCTTTTATATCATCAAGTCCTAAAGCATACGAAAATCGTACACATTTATCATTGCCAAATGCACTACCAGGCACAACTGCGACCTTTTCTTCATTAAGCAATGCATTTGCAAAAGCTAATGAATCGTTAACTTGTAAATCATTCATCTTTTTGCCATAAAAAGTACTCACATCCGGAAAAGCATAAAATGCGCCCTCAGGTTTATTACACTTAATCCCTTCTATTAATTGAAGCTCTCCCACAATGTAGTCCCTACGTTCTTTGAATGCCGTCAACATATGCTTTATTGCATCCTTTCCACCAGTTAGTGCAGCCACAGCAGCTTTTTGAGCAATTGAAGCTGCATTTGATGTTGAATGACTCTGAAGTTTATTCATGTTATCGATTATAGTTTTTTCTGCCGCAGCATAGCCAATTCTCCAACCGGTCATAGCAAATGACTTTGAAACTCCATTAATAACAATGGTTCTTTTCTTAATATCTTCATTCAAAGAAGCAATACTCACATGCTTTTTATCATAAATAATTTCTTCGTATATCTCGTCACTTATAACATAAATATCATTTTTTATTGCCAACTCTGCAATTTTTGCGATAACAGTCTCATCATATATTGCACCAGTTGGATTTGATGGGCTATTAATAATTAAAGCTTTTGTTTTTGAATTAATAGCTTTTGAAAGTTTTTCAATATCAAGCGAAAAATCCGGTTCGGATTCTAATATGACTGGTTTTGCACCTGCAAATTTTATCTGCTCAAGGTATGTTACCCAATAAGGCGCAATAATTATTACTTCATCACCCTCATTACAAATAGCGCACAGCGTATTAAACAATGAATGCTTAGCACCGCATGAAACAATTATCTGATTTTCAGCATATGTTAGGTTATTATCATTTTGGAATTTTTCGCAAATTGCTTTTTTTAGTTCCGGTATTCCTGAACTTGCCGTATATCTGGTAAATCCATTATCTATTGCTTCTTTCCCAGCTTGCTTAATATAATCCGGTGTATCAAAATCAGGTTCACCTGCTCCAAAACCTATCACACTTATGCCTTGGCTTTTAAGCATTTTAGCCTTTGCAGATATTGCAAGTGTTATTGACGCTTGAATTTCATTTGATTTATTTGATAAAGGCTTCATTATAGTCTCCAGTTTTTATACTCAGATATAGCAATCCCGTGTTTTGACTTTACTGTCAATAATATAAAAATGAAAGTTGAATTTTAACGTTTCGAGAATTGGAAACTCTTTCGAGCCTTTGGTTTACCAGGTTTCTTACGCTCTACCATTCTTGAATCACGTGTAAGGAAACCATTTTTTCTGAGCATAATTTTGTCTGCATCATTAGCCTTTGCCAAAGCACGTGCAATTGCATGTCTTATAGCACCAGCTTGCCCTGTTGTTCCACCACCATTAACATTAATTTTTATATCATATTTATCCATGGTTTTGGTAAGCTCTAAAGGTTTGATTATTTCACTTAGCAAATTTGGCAGTCCGGCAAAGTAATCTGAACTTTCTTTTTTATTAATATATATATTTCCCTTTCCAGCAATCAGTCTAGCTCTTGCAACTGATGTTTTTCTTCGTCCCACAGTTAATAAAATATTTGTATTTGACATAAAGTTCACCTCTTTTAAATTTCGATTACCTTAGGTTTTTGAGCTTCATGCGGATGCTCAGTGCCTTTGTAAATATGTAACTTTTTTAAAAATTTTGCTCTCAATTTATTCTTTGGCAACATACCACTTACTGCTAATTGCACTGCCTTTTCCGGCTTTTCACTCATAAGTTTGTCATATCTAGTTAACTTGACACCACCTGGATAACCTGTATGTCTAAATGCAAACTTTTGTTCGAGTTTCTTCCCAGTCAAGCGAATTTTGTCAGCATTTAAAACTATAACAAAATCACCTGTATCAACATGCGGCGTAAAAATCGGCTTTTTCTTTCCACGTAAAATATCAGCAATTCTTGTTGCAAGTCTACCCAATACTTTACCTTCGGCATCGATAATTAACCAATCTTTCTTTACTTCTTCATTCTTTGCAAAAAATGTACTTTTCATTATTTAAAAATGTTTTACACTATAACAAAAATCCCCTTTTAGTGTCAAGGTAAAATTAATTTAACAAGCTCAAAGCTCATTTACCAAATTGGTCTATTTCATTGAAAAAAGCCTAACTAGACATCCTTTAATAAGCCCGGATACCAAGACTGGTGCTACTCATTTTTTACACATTCATATGCATAATTATGGATTTTTAGAACTTTTTTTATTCTTTCAATAACTTTTCTATTACTAATATCATGAAAACATTTCAATTTTTTGTGACATTTTTTTTCATCTTTACAAGGTCTACATCCCAACTCTTTTTCAAATATATACAAATCTTTTGAAATTGGAGCTGTTGTTTCCGAAAGCATAGGTCCATACATTCCAATACTTGGAATATCCAGCGCAGCTGCCAAATGCAAAAGTCCATTATTATCTGACCCAATAAACAAGTCCAAATGAATCATTGCATCTCGCAAACTTGCAAATCTACCTTGCAGAAAAACCGGATAATTATCAGTTTTCTCCAAAAGATCTGCAATAGCATCTTCATGCTTTGCAAATAAAACAACTTTAACCGAATGGTTTTTTAAGTAGTTAATGATAGGTATTAAAATTTCAAAAGGAATTGTTGACTCACAATGTCTATTGCCTAAATCAATACCAACAATTTTTTTACCAATTGGAATATTTCGAAGTATTGTATACTCATAGGGATAGTTTTTTTTGACAATTCTTGGATGAAAATCTATTTCTTCAATCTCACACCCAAAAAAATCAAGGATAGTGTAGTATTTCTTGATGATATGATCTTGTTTAGACATACACAATTGCTTAGTATA
>JBHPKP010000037.1:0-8818 GCA_042566505.1 bacterium
ACAAATAACTAGATGTATTCTCTGTTTTTGCCATCATAAATCGAGTTCGATAATAAAAACAGATTATAAGATTAGAATTGATTTTTTTTAGCTATTTTTGAGGTGGAAAGTGGTTAATGGGAAAAATAAAAAAAATGTTCCGGTAAACAAGTAATTTAAACTTTAGAGTTATTTTATTTATTTAGGTCTAACCCAGCACCCTTACCCATCTCTATCTATCTGCTTACGCTGCTACACTCAAATTCCTGATATTGCTAATAAATGCATCTTCAGATTCTTGATTCACTAAGTCAAGCAGGAACTGGCCTTGCACAACTTGTGCAGCCGCGCCTCCTAAAGCTAAAGCAGCATCTCTAACTACATCTGTAATTACACCTTCGGATTCTTTTGCAGCCTCATGCAATCTACTATCCAAAACTACCATTTGCAGCGGTGCTGGCGCGCCTGCCAGGCCCGGCATTGCAAATGTTGCACCTGCAACTTGTACAGCCAAGGCTGCTGTTATACCGTTTTCCAAATTTAACTTTACAAACGTATCGACGGTATCGTGTGTAACATGTATTTCGGAATTTGGTATTATTCCTGCACCTAAACGAACACCAAAAGCTTGCGATGGCAGCACTTTGATATTTGCAAGAGTAATCTCTGAAGGTTTAGATACGTCATTAAACTTAACCTGCTTTGCCTCTATCTTCTTACTCGGCTTGCTCAATCTATAACACACAGATGTATTATATCGTTTTGCTAATTTTTCAACTCTATCAATTTGCTTTGGTTTGACACCCGGTTTTTTGAGCTGAGCTAGTTCTTTGGTAACAAGTGTACCATCTTCAACTTGCGCTACAAATCCTTCGATACTCGAACCCTCTGTAACTGCAATGATTCTATTATTGTTATCCAAAAGAATACAATGCCCCAAAACACCATTTTTTACATGCTGATTGATTGTAGTAATATAGTCTTTTTTCTGTTTCGTGGTCATATCAAAGCTTGCCTTAAAGATCATTTGATATTTATTCACAACTGCTAAACCATCTGCGATATCAGTCTCTGTTTTTAAGCTCGTTAGAGCAGCTTCATCCTCAAGATCATAACGCAATGCTCCCAAATCCATTAACCTATTGTACAGTTTCTTCGTTATAAAATCATCTTTGGATTTCCATATAGAGATGTCTTTCTTTCCAACTTTTTGTACTAACTCTATATTTTTATTTTTCAATTCATCCGTCTCATTAAAATACTTAATGAATTGAGCTGCCGGGAATCCAATCGGTATCTCGAGTATGCTATCAGTATCTATATTATCTATACTTTTCAATGACGTCTTCAAAGCTTCACTCATACGCAAACTATTTACTTTCCTACGATTCGCATTTGCAGAAACTATTGTAATAGGCTCAACTCTTGTTAATTTCGCTGAATCAAAAACAACCCTGCCTTCTGCATCTATCACATACACTTCTTCAGCATATTCGTTTTGCAAAAGCTGTGTCAGTTCATATCTAACTTCATCTTTGAGCTCTACACCTTTTTGAAGTTTCAAGAATACTTTTTGGTCAGATGGTATGACCCCTTTTGTTAAAATATTCTTCATAAAACCTTTCAAACGTTCGGCATTTGTAACTGCCTGCGGGATAGTTACAACTTCACTATCCACGGTCAAACCAATGTCCTTTCGTCTATTAACTAATAGGTTAGTCTTTTTACTATCATCCGTTGTGTCGATCAATACTCCATTTGCAAATTTGAGGTCAATTTGAGCAGTTGGAATACGATTTCCACTTGCATCTTCCTTCTCTGTAACTTCTTTCATTAATCCAACAATAGTTCCTCTCAAACTCTTGACTGAAGCCTCATTAGCAGGAGTTATCATTGGCAATACTATTTCCAGTGATTCGCGTCGTTTAAAGCGTACTTTTTCAGCTGTTCTCAACATATCAGCAAAAACACCTTTATTCTCATTCAGAGTTTTTATTTCTTTATCCAAAGCTTCTATAACTACTTTTTTATGCTCCCCAGATTCTGTTATTTTCAAAACCTCAACTTCTTTATCCCCATCCTTAATTTTCTCCTTCAAAGGTTCAAATTCACTCTCAGGAGCAGGCAAAGCAGTTACCATTACATCTCCAAACACTTCCTCACTACCAAACAACACACCTGCCTTGCTTACATCTCTCTTTAGACTACCAAGCTTAGCAGTCAACTGCTTTTCAACTTTCGCATGCAGCTTATAATCCAACAAAGGTTTTCTAAGCCTGCTCAAGAAAGCAACTGATTCCGAACTCTCACCTCTAGCTTGTTTTTGAACCTCATACCAGCTTTCAAGCTTCTTTTGCAGCTGCGGATCACTTGCTGCAAAGTAACGACCTTTTTTCTTGAATACAACTTTATCTACTTCAATATCCGCAGCATTTGTAATTAAGTAAGAAACATAATTCATCACTTCGGCAATTGTTTCTCTACCGGATAAATTCTCCAAATCTATGACGATTGATTTTGTCGGATCAGCAACTGCTTTAAATTCCTGATACAATTTTGTGATCTTTTCTTTTCTTGTCATTTGCCCAAAAGGTTTTTGCTGAAAACCTTCGTCCAATATAATTGTTTCTCCCAACTCAACTGCTATATCGTCATTTCTTGATGTGTAGAAATTTTTTGCACTATAGTTATCAATTTGATTCTTACCATCCGGATCCATCAAAACAATATTTGGACCAATACCCTCAATCCCTACTTGCTTGTCTTTGAACTTTTTTATACCTTTGTTCACAGCTTTTCTAATTTCTTCATGGCCTTGATTAAACTTCAAAGCAATTGTTTGATTACTATCAATATTATCCTCTAAAATATTCACAACCACTGTTGGCAGCCATTTAATCAGTTGTTCTTCCAAATCTTTCTTTTTTTCAACTAATTCTTTTTGTTTGTCTGTTCCGAATTTCCCAATCAAATCCTCATCAGAATCTTCTATTTCTTTGCCTTCTTTTTGACTCATCATTGCTTGAATCATGGAACTTACATCATTCTTTTTGGCCTCTTTCATTTTCTCGATATCTCCACTCTCATTTGCTTTTGCAATTGCCTGGTCAACATCTTTTTTTAGTCCAATATATTTCCTGTAATCATCCTGATCTGTTAAATTGTATTCATTCTTACGTAATAAAGATCTGAACATATTTGTATTTTTTCTAGCTCCTAATATATTCCATGGTTTTCTCTTAAAAAGTTCTCTTTGAGCTTTTGATTTCTTCACAACAGCATCCTGAACATCCTTATCAGTTGTCAAAATCACATCAACTGCCTGTTCCTTTGTCTTTACCAAATCCCAATGTTCAACCTCTTTTTTAACGACAATTGTTATATTTTTATTATGATCCAACTGTTTACTTTGAATCTTCTTTCGCAGTTCATCTTTCTTTTTCTCATCCAGTTTCTTTGCTGTTTCTTTATCAAGCTCAACAACCAAATCCTCTTTACCATCCCATGTCTCAATTGCTCCTGCTATGTCTTCTTCTTTTGCCGCTGTAACAATTGTTTTAGGTTCTAACGGTGGTGCTGAAGGTAGTGTTTGTGTTTGCTGCGCCGCAACCGGTTGTGCCTCAACCGGTTGTGGTGACACAACTCCTGCCGCGTCTGAATATGCCGGTGGAGCTTCTGGCGGTTTTGGAGCCAATGTTGAATTTACTTGATAGGAATATGCAGCCATTAAGCCTGTTAAAAAATTGGAGTTAGATCCATCATGCACAAATGAACCCGCATTTACAGCACCTACAAATTCACCAAAATTAGCATCATTTACATTATCAAGCACTAAAGAACTCATTTCTCCAGCATCTTGCTGCAGCTCAAATTCTTTTGCTTCTGTTTTATTAAATTGCACCTTACTACCGGATACTATTTTACCTTCTGCAACTACTTTATTTTCTTCATTTACAATTCTGACTCCATAGTGCCCCTCTCCAAATGGTCCGTCTAAGTTACTCACAAGAACAACTTTATATTTCTTCTCAGCCGGCAGATTAGGCGTTTTCTGTTCATAGCTTGCAAAATTTATGGAGTCTCCAAGTTTCTGGTCTTTCAGATACTTGCTTGCAACACCTACTGATTCCTGCCAATTATCGCCCAATCCACCTTCTATTTCAGGTTTTTTGTAGTCAGCAAGAACACCATTAACCTTAGCTGGTAGTTTCAAATCAGGCAATACCGAATATGCCGGTGGAGCTTCTTCTGCTAGTACAGGCGCTAAAGGTTCTACTTCAGGTGCTGGTGGCGCTGAAGGTTCTTCAGTTGCTGGTGGCGCTGAAGGTTCTTCAGTTGCTGAAGGCTCTACTTCAGGTGGTGCTGAAGGTACCGGTAGTTGTGACACAGCTTCTGCTGAAGGTTTTGCTGCTACCTCCGGCACTATCAACTTAGGGAAACTATCGTAACCATAAACTGATTGAAACACCCCTCTATCCATATTGTCTACAGTTACAACGCCTCGCTTATCACGTTTGGTATGTAAAATCTCAAAGTCTTCACTTCCCACCTCATCACTAATGATTATTCTTCGGTCATGTTTATTCACACTCTTCAGCATGAGGTTATAATAATAAGGTGAAGCCTGCACTGTTTTCATCTGCTCTGTTGTAAGCCAAACAACGTCGCTGCGCTGACCTGTAAAAGGCATCTTTATATCCAGCACTGGTATTTTTTTAGCATCAACTCGTCTAGAATCCTTTACACTATAAGCTATCTCATTTGCAGCTTTAGCTTTTCCATCCAGCGAAGCAACTATACCTCTTTTTCTACCTGATACAACTGTCCCAATAATCTTTACTTTTTTTGCAGAAGAAACATCAATACCGGATCTTTTGGTTGTTGGGATCAAATCCTTTGCAACACTCAGTGAAGTCTGGACAACATCTTTAAACACATTTGCCTTACCAGCTTGCGCATTTAGTTCTGCATATGTATATCCTTTTTCACCGAGATACGGATCCCTAATCGCTGCTTCCCAGTTTCTTCCTTTGATAGTTTGTTTAAGATGGGTCTTCGCATCCCGTAGGTCAGCAATGTATTGATCAAGCTTGCGTCTAATTTGTCTGTTTTTCACTGCGCCTTTAAACTTCCATGCATTACGCGCTACGCTGGGAGATGCTGCTTTTGCCATATCCAGCAAGAATACGTATCCTGCATCACCTCTCAGATGCTTATAAACTTTTGCTGCAAGTTTAATTTGGTTATTCACTGCATCATAAAAAGCATCTTCCGGTTTAGTATACTTATTAATATCTTCAAAAATCTTTGCTTCCTTACCGCGTCCTTCACGCATCTCATTTATCATTAAATCAATTATTTCTTGATCCTTGCCAGCTCCCAGTGCTGCAGCCTGCAATGACAAAAGTTCGAGTGGTCTCTTTAATATCGTTGAAGTCACGGTCTCAGTAATATGATACATTGAAGCTCTATGCTTACCTTTTGTACTAATGAATGCTGCATTTTCCTGCACAATTTCATTCAGTTGCCTTGGGTTTTCGGCAATAAACTCTGTAAACTCTTTAAACTTTTCAGCACTCTTAACACTTTCATTTGATAATTTATCATAGTTTGTAAGAAACTCTTCATATTTCTTAATATCCTCAATTGAATTTTCCAGTGTTTTTTTCTCACGTTCCAAAAGTCTCTTATCAGCAGCTTTTACTTCCCGACTTGTGTAAGGATCTTTCTCAATATTATCTATTCCATCCTTTATTTGTTTGATCTGTTCGGTTTTGATTTTTCTAGATTGCTCAAGATTCCTGCCAAGTTTCCCCATATCTACAGTTGTCTGTCTGAGTCCTTGGATTTCAGTTCCACGTTCAGCACGACCATTCTGTTGTCTGAGTTCTCCGCTCGGTGTAACCTCTGCATTCTCCTTTCTAAGCGCTATCTTGCTCTTAAAGTCCATACCACGACCCAAAATGTCAGTTCCAAAAACTGCAAGCCCCTGCTTTGAGGTTGCTTCTGCTGTTTTTGTGACAAGCTCAGGATTTGAATAGTTATCAAAGATTTTTATTGTTTGGAGTTTTTTGATTAGCTCATTATGCTTTTGGAATGTAATATTACTTTTTGTTTTCAAAATATCTCTAATTATAATTTCCGAGCCCAAAACATCAGCTAAACTTACAGATACTTCTCTTGGCTGCGGTCCCGTTGTCTGAATTTTTCCTTCTTTATATTCCAATATACTTTTACCATTTATATCCGGTGTTAGTAATTCCTGCAAACTTCTATATTTACCATTTGCTTTTCGATTATTTTCAAAAACAACATCAACAAATTCTGCGCTCAAATCTTTTGCGCTTTCAATTGCAGAATGCCTGCCTGTATTTTTTCCTTTTTCCATTTTTGCAAGTTTTTCAATAGCTTTTATTACACCCCCTCTTCCCTTAACACTTTTCAACATCCTGAACACTGTAGCTTCTACAGCTTTACCTATCTTGGCATGTTCGAGTAAAATCAATGATCCACCCTCTAATTCGAATTTCCCACTTTTATCTCTTTTCAGCTGCAGCTTTCCATCTTTTTTCTCATAAGCCTCTCTTCTCCAAGTCCTTCCTTGGGCGCGTTCAACAAATTGGGCAATTGCCTCAAACTGCTCAACCCACTCATGCCCCTCCACTTTTCCGGTTTTTTTATTATATATCTCTTCGAGTACATAAAGATTTCCATCTTTCATACGCGTTGCTTTTACTTGTGATTTGTATTTTGAAAATGTACCTTCTGTGATTGTTACAACGGATGAATGCAAAGCCCTTGCAATTGTCTGAGCACCTGCAAGTGTACCTGACCCGCCGCATCTGGAAAGTTTGTAACCCGGTTCATTGATCAAAATTTCCTGGGTTGCTGACTCAACTGAAGTTCTTGAAACTGTTGCTTTAAATTTTTCTATTAAAGATACTTTTTGTTCAAACAATGCTCTGTCAAATTTTGTTTGCCCGGTTTTTTCAATGAACTTTTGATAAATCTGAGTTGTAACGCCATTCATTGAGTCTCCATCCATAACACCTTTTTCAATACCTGATACGGCATTTGTTTTGTTTCCGGCTGTCACCTGTCCACTTCCAATTTCCGCACGCGCACGAATAGACGATGAAATCTCATGCTGAATCTCACCCTTTGTCCTGCCTTCAAAATGGCTTTTAAATTTAACATCCTTTGTCAATTTATCATAAATATATCGCGCAATATCATTGTAATTTGAAAGTTCCATGTCATAAGAATGTTTTTGAATACCTTCGGCAACTCCCATTTCATAAACTTCCAAAATATCCACAGCTCTTTGTTTTATTCCAAGAGTTGCATCTATCTGATTTGCCTGAATAAATGAATTTTCCTTTGCCAAAAGTACATCCACTTCGTCCGCAGTCAGCCTCACACGCTCTCTCAAAACTTTAAATGCTTTATTCTTTTTCAGTTCATTACATATTTGCCCATCAGTTCCGATATCAATCACAAACTCCACATTCTTACCCTTTTGTCTCAATGCATTTATTGTCTCAACAAGCGCTTCGCCTTTATATGCACCCTGCTTTTCGTAGAGTTGTACTGCATTTATGCTTTCAATCCCAAAAAATGCATCCATGAAATCACCGGTTCTATTGATTGTATTTTCCACTTCAGCCTTTGCAGATACCAAACGTTCCGCAACCTGACCTTTGAATCCATGCTTAAGCATAAACATACCGTCAGCTATAGCATAAGCCTCTGTTTTACCGCCACCCATACCAAGCGACCCTGTTCTATTGGACATAAGCACATCAATAAAAAGAAGCTGGGTTTGAGTAACAGCATTACCCTCAGCTGCAAATTTCGTACTTCTTCCATTTGGCGCAAGATTTCCTAATAACGCTTTCTGTGTTAAAAGACCATATGTTTTAATCTGCATTGGAGAAAGTTCTGAAATTTTCTCCACTCCAAATAGTTCTTTAACAATCCTTTCATGACCAAAATCTTTCATAACTTCTACAATTTCTTTACCTTCTGTTTTATTAAAATCAAATGCTTTGCCCTTTGCTTTAAATCGAGCCTCTACCATATTAAAAAATGTTTTCTCATACCCCTCAACAAGCTTGTCACAAAACTTATATATTTCCTGTCCGCTTGCTATTGCATCTCTATTCAAGTGATTTTCCAATTCAATTGCATGTTCATACAATTCGTCAACTCTATTTCTGCGCGCTGCTTCCATTTTTACATCATCTACGCTATAGCTATTTTCACCCTTATTCTTTTCAGCTTTCAATCGGTTATATGCAGATGATATCTGCAGATCCGAATACTCTGTAATACTCTTCAGATCAGTTTCCAATTTTTCTTTTTTTGCTGTATCATTTTCATTAGCGATTTTCTCCGAATATTCTTTTTTCAGCTTATTATATGCATCCATCATTGCTTTTGCTTCTTGATATTCCAGACCTTTCTCGATCTTAACTTTGTAATCATTTTGTATTTTAGTTATATTGTCTTCTAAGCTTTTTATTTCAGTTTCAGCATCCGATATGCTTTTTTCCAAAGCTTTATTTTTTCTATCTAATGTGTTCCTTTCACTTTGATTACGTTTCTGTTCTGCTTTACTTTCCTTTGGTATAGTTTTAGAAACTCTTTCCAATTCTTTTATCTGCGCTTGATTGCTTTCTTTTTGTTCTTTTACCTTAACTTTATCTGTTTCTAATTTCTGTTTTTTCTGCTTAATGGTGTCTCTAACATTTTTGTAACCTGCATCTGCTTCCTCCAGCAGCCTCTCCACACCTTTACCTTTAAATTCTCCCATACGCCTTGCAAGTTCTGCATTGCC
>JBHPKP010000038.1:0-8629 GCA_042566505.1 bacterium
TGAGATTTAAAATATAAAGTTTGAATCTTCCTTTAAACTTTTATATATTAAATTTATTTCTAGTATTAAATGTCGAGGAGATTAAAATGAAACTAGTAATTCAAATCCCTTGCTACAATGAAGAAAAAACCCTGCCTGTTATTTTGGGAAATCTGCCAAGAAATGTTGAAGGCTTTTCCATTGTCGAATGGCTTCTTATTGATGACGGTTCGTCTGACAATTCAATCCAAGTAGCTGAGCAGCATAATGTTGATCACATCTTGAGTTTAAAGATAAACAAAGGACTTGCAAAAGTTTTTATGGAAGGATTAAATCATGCAGTAAGCTTAGGCGCAGATGTGATTGTAAATATTGATGCAGATAATCAATACAGCGCAAACGATATACCTCAAATCGTACAACCTATCTTAGATAAGAAAGCTGATATGGTTATTGGCGCAAGACCTATTGACCAGATTAGTCATTTCTCTTTCATCAAAAAACGTTTGCAAAAAATTGGCAGTTTCTTTGTGCGCAAACTTAGCCATACAAATATTGAGGATGCGCCTAGTGGATTTAGAGCATTTTCGAAAGAAACCGCATTGAAACTAAATGTATTTAATCAATACACTTATACACTCGAAACCATTATTCAAGCCGGCATAAAAAACTTTTCTGTAGTCTCAATTCCCATTCATACAAATCCTCAACTTAGACCATCCAGACTTATAAAAAGTATTTTTTCATACATAAGAAAATCTATTAATACAATGCTTCGAATTTCTGTTATTTATAACCCTTTCAAGTTTTTTATGACAATAGGTTCTGCATTATTTATTATTGGATTCGCACTTGGAGTCAGATTTCTTGTTTATTATTTCTTGCGCAATGGAACTGGGCATGTGCAGTCATTAATACTCGCCAGCATAATGCTTGGCATGGGATTTCAAACAGTCTTGGTCGCATTTTTAGCAGATTTATTATTCGTTAATCGGAATATTTTAGAAGATATTCAATATAGAATAAGACGACAAGATGCGGAGAAATAGTGTGTCAAACTTCACTAACAAAAGTAAACACAGCAAATACACAACCACTAATCCAATAAGTATTTATCTTATCAATAGATTTTTTGATAAGGTCAAATCCATTCTAAACACACTCCGGTTTGAAAATATTTTAGATGCAGGCTGCGGCGAAGGTTTACTACTCAGTCATCTGAAAAATGATCTTTCAGGTAGAAAAATTCAAGCAATAGATTTGGATCCTTTGGAAATTGAGACTGCTAAAAAAAATATCCCGTTTGCAGAATGCCAAACTGCAAGCATCTATGAACTGCCTTTTAAGAATTCAGAATTTGATTTGGTCTTATGCATGGAAGTATTGGAACATCTCGATAATCCTGTAAATGCTTTGAAAGAACTCTCTAGAGTTAGCAAAAAATATTGTCTCCTGTCAGTACCCAATGAACCCGTCTGGCGAATCCTAAATATCTTACGCGGATCATACATCACAAAACTCGGAAACACACCCGGTCATATAAATCATTGGAGCAGCAAAGCTATTGAAAAATTAGTTAACAACTCTTTTAATATTATCAAAATTGAAAAATCTTTACCTTGGACCATTTTACTTTGTGAGAAAAAATAAAGTTCGGGAGATTTAAACATGGATTTAATTAATATAATTAAAAAAAGAACCTTTACTCTAATGCTTATTCTTTTAATTCTTCTACCTTCAATTGTATTTTTGAATAGTTTAAAAAACAGTTTTCATAGTGATGATCATTATCGCATCAAAAATAATCCGGAAATACAAAGAGTTATGCCCATATGGCGGCACTTCACAGACCCTCGTACAATGACAACTGATCCTGTTATACTTCAATTCCGCCCCATGCTTCCTCTAACTTTGTCTCTGAATTATGCCATTGCGAAACATAGCCTTATAGGTTATCACCTTGGAAATCTTTTGTTTCATATCATTTCTGTTCTTCTCATTTTTTTCTTAATTCTGGAATTATTAAAGTTCACATCTATTTTCGAAAGCAACAAAGAAAAGAAGCGACTACTTGCCTTTGCAGCAGCATCCATGTTTGCCATACACCCTATTTCCGGCATACCAATAAATTATGTTTGTAGTCGCGACCTGCTTTTAATGTATATGTTCTTTATGCTTTCGTTTTTTATGTATGTGCGCATGCGCAGTACAAAAGATTCAATTGGAAAATGGATCATGATTTTAGCTGCATTAGTACTTTCACTTCTTTCAAAACAAAATGCAGTGGTAATGCCTTTTATTATTTTATTGTTTGAATTATTGCTTAACAAACAAGATTGGCGCAAAAAAGAACTTTGGATACATGTAATACCATTTTTTATCGTCGCAGGGATGTTATATGTATACCCTAAACTTTTTTTGAATTTTACTGACTTTCAAAGCCTGCCAAAAGGATTGGATAAATATATTGGATATCCTTTTACTCAAGTACGTGTACATTTGTTTACGTATTTACCTAAATTTTTAGTTCCATTTAAACTTAGAATCCATACAGATTCATATGCACAAATAAGGAATCTTGGTTTGTTTGATAGGAAAGTATTTTTGGGATTAATTTTTATTTTTTCTACACTTACTGCAGCATGGAGGCTGCGCAAAAAGAATCCACTTATGAGTTTTTCCATATTAGCTTATTGGACATTTTTTATTCCATCCTCATCAATAATTCCATTGTTTTATACCAGAGTTGATTATAGAGCATACCCAAGCAGTCCTTTCCTTTTTCTTATACTTGCATGGCTTGTATTTAAATATCTCAAAAAAAAACAGATGCTAATTACTTTTATTTGTTTGATTTCATATTTTAGTTTTGCATCAATCATCACAAATCCTATATGGAAAACAGAGAAAAGCTACTATTCATACTGTATCAAACATAACGGTACAGCACAGGAATATCTTAACTTAGCAATGTCTGTAAAAGACCTCAATGACCGCAAAAAGCATCTTGAACAAGCAATAAGAATCGCACCAAATTACACTCTGGCATATGTAAATTTAGGACTGACTTTAATGAATATGGGACGATCAAACGAGGCAATTGTAAATTTTAATAAGGCGCTCAAAATTGATCCGAATAAAGCTATTACACATTATTGGACAGCAAAAGGCTTTGCTTATCTTGGCAAAAAGGAACAAGCTTTAGCGGGGTATATAAAAGCCGCTGTCTTAGATCCACGTAATTTAGAATTTTCTTATGCGGCTATTCTAGAAACACAAAAAGTGCGAGATTTTGAGAAATCAATTAAGTTTGCAAACAATATCATCAAAGTTGATCCTGCATACAAAAACACCCTTTTCCTAAAAGCTTTTGCACTCCAAAAGCTGGGCAGACTGGATGAATCAATCGAAGTTTACAAAAGCGCAATCAAGAAAAATCCAAACTACTATCAATCACATTTTAATCTAGCTTATGCATATATGGAAAAAGGTGAGAATGAAATGGCAATTAAGCATTTTGAAAGGACACTAGAATTGAATCCAAAGTATGATGAAGTAAAAATACATTTAGCGAATATATATAAAAGAATGCAGAAGTAAGCTCACTGGAGGGGAATTGGACATATCCGAAATTAATAATAATAAATTAAAAAGACACCCGTGGGAAATTGTTCGACGAAATCAACTATTAAAAATAATCAAAAAACATCATATAAACAACTTATCTTATGCAGATGTTGGATGCGGCGATTTGTATGTTACAAAAAAACTTGCAAAGATTACAAAAAGCGAAATCTATGCAGTTGATAAATCCTTAAACATCGACCAAAAGCAAACCATTCATGATAAAATAACTTTATTAACAAACATAAACCAAATTGCAAACAATGGTATTGATCGAATTATCCTGCTTGACGTACTCGAACACATCGAAGATGATAAAGAATTTGTAAATCAGCTCTATAAACTTCTAAAAAATAATGGACTCCTTATTATAACAGTTCCTGCATTTAATTTTTTATTCTCTGAACATGATCAAATACTAAAACATCACAGAAGGTATTCATCAAGAAATTTATTAAGTTTATTCGATAATAATTATAATATTATTAATAAATTTTATTTCTTTAGTTCACTTTTTTTTATAAGATTTCTTCAATTGATACTGTACAAAATTGGATTTAAGAAAATATTTAAACATACAATCAGCCAATGGAAATTTTCTGAAAATAATTTTATAACAAAATTAATTACAATATTGTAAATCTTAAAAAAAATAAAGGAAAAGCATATGCCATTCGTGAAGGTGTTCTTTTTTTAAAAAAACAAAATATTTTTAAAGATATTGAATGGATTGGTTTTTGGGATGCAGACTTAGCAACACCTTTACAAGAGCTGCATAATTTTCTCAAATATAAATCTCTTTTTCCTTTTGATACTCATGCAATATTCGGCAGTAGAATTTATAAATTGGGAAGCAATATAGTACGTACATATAAACGTCATATCTTAGGTCGATTCTTTGCAACATTAATCGGATTTACTTTTAAGCTCAAAAGTTACGATACACAATGTGGCGCCAAATTATTTCATAAATCAGTTATTAATATAGTTTTTATGGAACCTTTTATTTCAAAATGGATATTTGATATAGAGATAATCTTACGACTAAAAAAATATAATGTTATCGAATATCCACTTTTAGCATGGAAAGATGTGAAAGGATCTAAACTTCACCTCATAAGAGATTTCTCAATTATTATTCGAGATATTATTAAGCTTTATTCAATGTATTTTACACTCAGAAAATCATGAATACCTTAGGATAAAAAGTGTGCTAAAACTTTAATTCATTTTTGTTTTGTCTCATCATATATAACATCTCTTGTCTTTTTGCTTGCTCCATATCACCCACCGCTCTATAACACTTTGCTAAGTGCAAATGCACTTCATAATAATCGTCTTTCAATTCCAAAACTTTTCGAAAACATGAAATAGCAATTTTATATTCTTTTTTGTTCATATAAGCATGGGCTAAGTTAAACCAAACCTGATAATTTTTTGGGTAAAATTTTAAGAAAATTTTGTAATTTTTTATTGCTTCATTTAAATTTTCTTTTTTTTGAAAAGAAAAACCTATCCTAAAAGTATCTTGAACAAAATCTTCGGTCATATAAAGTAGAATACTTGTAAAAAATGAACCTGCGTCAACACCCTTTCCTTTAAACTGTTCAATAAATTTAAACTCAGCATTTAATTGTTTTATTAAAATAGTGCTCACATTAGTATCATACCCATGAAAAACCCATATTTTCCTATCTTTTTCTGCAGTATATTTTTTCAATCTATGAAGAATATTTGTCGCGTCTAATTCATATTTTTTCTTGATATCTTCAGTTAGATTAATATTTCTCCAACCTAAATGCTCATCGATTTCACTCGGAAAAGACATCCTAATAAACTTATCCTGACTATTTCGCTTTTTTAAATAATACTCAACAGCTCCTCTGCTTAAACTTGTAAAAATAATTATATCGTCTTTGTCAGCATTTTCTAATAAGAAACTCGTCCCTAAATTTGAGTTAAATTTTGGAAATGTTATTCTAATATTTAAATATCTATATGATGTTATAGTTAAAAGAAAAAAACATAATACTAAAACTATATACTTATTACTAAATCTCACAATAAATGCTCCTATAAGTATCGACAATGGAAATAAACCTATTAGAATTCCTCTCCATGGTGTATAGACAGGTTGAATAAATGAAAACAGTAATGGAGAAATTATTGTTACAGTAAATAAAATCAACAAAAACAAATTCTTTTTTTCGATCATATAAGTAACTATATCTTTCAAATATTGCCAGCAAAAACCAATTCCTCTCTCTCGATCCCATATAATGGTTCTTATTAATATAATTATTAAAATCGCTAATATTATATATTTACTTAAAATAAACTGTTCAAATAAAATACTAAATATGGATTTAGTAAACGGATATAGCGTTATCCAAGACAATGAATTATTGTTAGTTTGTTTTAATATAAGAGGTGCCCACAGCAAATAAAACGGTAACAATGAAATAGTTAAAAGCAGAAAAAATTGTTTAATATTTTTTTTAGAAACAAATACAGAAAAATATCCAATAATTTGCGCCAAAATTGCAAACTGAAAAAAATAGTGTGTAAATGTACCACAAATTGTCAAAATGCAATACAGTATTTTAATTTCTAGTTTATTGTATAACAGGAATTTGAAAAGTTTGTTGTCAGCACTAAATAAGCGGCCACCGGGAGCGTTCTTTGCATTTGGGACTATATTAGTCACGTCAAGTGTTAACTTGTTAATTTGTTCTGATGAAAATATCCTAACAAAAAAATAAGTAGAAAATATCGTTAAACATGCTAATAGAGAGTACATTCTTATAGTAATAGCTTGATGTATAGCTATGGGGCTAATAGAATAAAAAAATGCACATATTAGTGCTGTCTTTTGATTTTTATAAATATGCTTTGAAAATAGATATACTCCAAGCAGACTACATAAATATGACAAACCTGAAAAGGCTTGTATTGCAAATTCTTTTATTCCAAAAAGCTTAATCCATACAGAGAATAAAATATAATAAAAAGGTGGAGATGTATCAGTAGTAAGTTCTTTGATAATGTTTTCCATTCTCTTGTCAGCTACTAATACACTATAGGCTTCATCAAGCCAAATATTTTGATTATAAGCAAGTAAAGCAAAAACTATTGCAGCACCACCTGCAAGGATACAAAATATCCAAAAAGATATTTTGTAAATATTTTCAACTTTACTATTGTTTACTTGCATAAAATTCCTTTTATAATTTTAATACATTAAACTTTTCCATATAAAACTTTATATTTTTGCGCTTTTTCCTTATCCCCAAGCATATTATAACAACTTGCTAAATACTTATATGCCTCTACAAACCTAGGTTCCACTTCCAAAGTCTTTGATATTGAGGTAAACTGAATTGCACCTTCTTATATAGTTTAATCTTTCGCTATTCTTTCAATATTCTTTCAGCCTTCTTTTGTCTTATAAACAGTAGAACGACCGCCTCCAATTTTTCTAATTATTTTTTGCTTTATAAGTTTATTCAAATCTGAAACAGCTTGTGTTCTACCTAATGCCATTAATGTTTGATAATCATGCGCAGATATTTTCTTATGACGGACAAAAAGTTTTGCTGCTTTTTGGAGTCTATTATCCAAAGAAAGAATACGGGATTCAGTTTGAAATTCTACCGGTTTAACTCTGTTCAAAGCTTCTTGATATGTATTTTTTAAATGTTTTAACCAATACTCAAGCCATGTAGTAATATGTATATTATCAGAAATATCATAAAAAGTATGATGCTGCAAACGTCTTAGGTTAAGATAATAATCAGCTCGATTCAGTTCATGTTGTTTTTCAATAGCAGCATATTTTGATACGGTATATTCATTTGAATAGAGGATGAATGTTGTCAAAAGTCTTGCAACACGACCATTGCCATCCATGAATGGATGAATAGTAACAAAACGATAATGAAAGATTGGAGCAACTATCAAAGGACTTAATCCTTCTTTTAAGGCATTATTCTGCCAATTAATAAGTGCCAATAATAATTTTTTTACATCATTAGGTTCAGGCGGCATATAAACAATAGCATGTGTTTTAGAATCTTTAATCACATTTTGAGCATCTCTTAAATGTCCTTTTAATTTGCCTGTAACGATAGATTCTTGAAGAATTTTATGTGTTTCAAGCATAAGCTCTAATGTTAATTTTGAATTTTTTTCTACTTTTTCAAATAAATATTTTCTAGCTTTGGAATAGTTAAGAATTTCCTTTAAATCTCTTTGCCGTTTAATTCCTTTTATTTTTCCACCTAAGACTTGAGTTACTTGTTTTATAGTCAACTTGTTTCCTTCTATTTTAGTTGAGAAATGTACAGCATCAATATTAGCCTCAGAATAGAATAATAACTCATGGTCCACACTTCTAGCTAAACCCTGAAGCTCTCCTTGTATTTTAGAGATTTCTTCAATCATCTTAAGTATTGAAAATGTTAACTTGTAATTTGGTTTGTATATTTCCATATTTTTAATAATAACATACTTTCGCTATTCTTTCAATATTCTTTCATTTTTCCCAAAATCGCGACGTGTCCCAAAATCGCAGTAATTCATAATTTTTTCACTGTGCGCTGCTGTATCTATTCTCACATAACCAATTATAATTTTAAATACATTAAACTTTTCCATATAAAACTTTATATTTTTGTGCTTTTTCCTTATCCCCAAGCAGATTATAACAACTTGCTAAATACTTATATGCCTCTACAAACCTAGGTTCCACTTCCAAAGTCTTTTTGAAATAATAAATCGCAGCACGATATTTTTTCTGATTCAGATAAACATATGCAAGATTGAAATATGCTTGATAATATTCCGGATGTTTTTGGATGAAAAGCAAATAATTTTCTATAACTACTTCTAGATTATTACCTTGTTGTGCCATTACTGCTTTTTTTAAAAAAGATTCCCCTGAATAAATATATATAGTTCTAAAAAACAAACCTGAAAAAATTCCTTTGAATTTTTGCTCTTCTACTAATGAAAAAGTCGCATCTAG
>JBHPKP010000039.1:0-8468 GCA_042566505.1 bacterium
CACTAGAGCACGTGGTATGGGAAGTGCTTATACAGCTATTAGTGATGATTTGGGTGCTATGACTTATAATACAGCTGGTTTGGCATTTGTTGATTGGTATGAGTTTCAAGGGATGTACTCAAAATTATATTACGGGTTAGATGAAGTTGATTTGGATCTTGGATATGCAGGTACTGCTTTTAAGGTTTCACAAAGGAGTTCTGTTGGAGTTGATTGGTCACAGTTTCGCGCATTAAATCAATATGTCGAAAATGTAATTAGGCTTGGGTATGGATACAAAATTTCAAAAATTACAGCATTTGGTATACAGGCAGGATATTTAAAGCATGGATATACTTTAGATGAATATACAAAAGATGATTCTGTTTTTGCGGAGGGTACAAGCGCAACTGGTATGGGTATCAGCCTAGGATTTCTTGCTAGATGGTCAGCTTTTTCATTCGGCTTGTCAGCAAAAAATATCAATAGTCCAGATGTTGGACTTGAGTCAAAGGATATTGTTCCTGCTGAGTATAGAGCTGGAGTAGCAATTAAGACAGATAATATTTCTATCCCTTTTGATGTCTCTTATCGTGATCAAAAATGGGGCAGCGATACTGATAAAATGAAATTATATTATGGATTGGAGATATGGTTTAATAATAAAACTATAGCTTTTAGAGCTGGTGGAAGTGATAATGAAATAACAGGTGGTTTTAGTGTGTATGTTTTGCCAAATAAATATAAACATATTGATTTAGGTATTGATTATGCTTTTGTGTGGCCATTGACTATTATAGAATCAAATGGTTCGCACCAGTTATCATTTGTAGTGAGGTATGGTAAACCTAGAAAAACTAAAAAAATTAAAAAGATTGGTAAAAAATCAAAATTTACAAATACTGTTCAAGGTTTAAATCCTAGAATAAATGTGAAAAAAAGCGTAAGTAGTCAAGGCGAAGTAGGAGAAGTGTTAATTGATAATATTTCAGTTATGCGTTTATATGCTAAAGTGGATAAGCTTTCCTCATATTCTAGAGCAGTAAAATTCTCTAGAGATTTATCAAAAATTATGAATGAGGGAATTTTTACTTTTGCTGATATATCATATGTTTTAAAAGAAGAAGTTTATTATATAGTAATTAAAGAACAATTACTTTTAAAAGTTAATGAGGATGCTAAATTATTAGGAGAGGATGCCAAATCATTATCTGAGAAATGGATAACCAATTTACAAACTATTCTTATTGATTGATAAAAAATAATTTTAATGACTTAAAAGGAGTAACTAAAAGTAGTTACTCCTTTTTTTTATGCGAAAGTGATTTATATGAAAATATTCAGTATTAATAGTAGCTCAAGTACAAACCATATTAACAAAGTGTTAAATGATATAGTGTTACTAATAAAAACTTACAATATAGGTATATTGCCAACAGATACAATTTATGGATTAGTAGGGATTTGTGGGCAAGAGGATGTTATAAAAAGATTGTATGAAGTGAAATATAGACCTTCATATAAAAATTTTATTTTACAGGTACATGATAAACTTAGTCTAAAAAAGATAGTTGAGAATTTTGATGAAAGGCTTGAGAAGATAATAGATGCATTTCTTCCCGGTGGTTTGACTTTAGTATGTAAGGCATCAAAATTTCTAAAGAATGAATATAAATGGGATAGTGATACTGTTGCTGTTAGAATTCCCGATCATAAGGTTCTATTGAGTATTTTAAAAGTGCTTGACCAACCTCTAATTGTTACTTCTGCAAATATTTCCGGTCAAAAAACTGCAAATAATTTCAAAGACGTTGTTTCAATATTTAAAAATAAAATTGATTTTGCATTGAACACCAACTGTACTTGTAATACTACCCCATCAACAATAATTGATTTTACAAAAGAAAAAATAACTGTTTTAAGAGAAGGTGTTATTTCTGCTGAAAAAATATTTAAGATTATCAATTCTTAATACTGTAAAAAAAGTTTATATTTGGAGGATATTTTAATGGTCATGTATTCGTCAAAAGATAGAGTAAAATCAGGGATACCACTTGGCGGGATAGGAACAGGTAAAATAGAAATATTACCAAATGGATGCTTTGACAATGTAACCTTTTTAAATAATTGGCGTAGGCCTATATCTAATGAAGAAAATGTAAAAAATGGCTATGACAAAGGAATTCTAGGATTTCATTTTGGAGTATTTATTAAATGGGGAAATAAAAAAATTGTAAGATTATTGCAAACTGAGAAGATTAAGAATTATCCGACAATTCAAAAGATTGAATTTGTTGGAACATATCCAAAAGCAGTTTTGAGATATTTTGATAAAAAGTTACCTGTTGATATTAGGTTGGAGGCATATTCTCCAATAGTTCCAAATGATTATGAACTTTCATCACTTCCTGGAGCGATTTTTAAGTTTGATTTTAAAAGTAAAGTAAAAGAGTCTGTTGAGGTAATGATATTTATGATTGCAAGAAATATAGTTGGGAAGTGGTATATAGGCAGAACAAATAAAGTTTGTAGTTTGAGTAATAAAACAAAAGGAATACATTTTACACAGGAGCCGGGGTATGATAATGATGAGACTTTCGGGGATTTTACAATATCAAATACCGGTAATAATGGATATTATAATGCGTGGAATTCGCAACAAATTAATTTTATTTATAATAATAATAATATAAGTTTAGAAGTAATCGATTTTTTGAAAAAGTATGAAAAACTTCCAAAAGTGGATAATGACTTTGTACTTCGTAATGAAAACATTCAGCTTTGCTCAAGTATTTGTGAAAGAATAACATTGAATTCTGATAAAACACAATCTTCTGTGTTTACAATTGGGTGGCATTTTCCACACCATGAATATGGGCACTATTACGAAAGAAAATATAAAAACTCATTACAAGTATGTAAATATCTTGAGAAAAATAAAGCCTATATCATAAAAAAGATTAATAGTTGGATTGATAAAGTTTCGCAAATGAAGTTGCCTTTGTGGTTAGAAGATGGACTTCTAAATAATTTATACGTTTTAACATCTGGAACATGGTATACAAGAGATGGAGATTTTAGTATTTATGAGTCACCATTTATTTGTCCACTTATGGGCACTCTGGATGTTGGTTTTTATGGAACTATTCCGATTGCATTTTTATTTCCAAAACTAGCTAAGAATTATTTACAGTTGTTTGCAAATGCACAGCGCAAAGATGGATATATTCCTCATGATTTAGGTTTTGAATGTTTGAATAGACCAAGCGATGGCACTACTTTTTATCAATGGAAAGATTTGAACTCGAAATTTATTTTAATGCTTTATCGAGATTATTTGTGGACTGATGATTTGTCTTATCTCAAAAAACTTTATCCTAATACCAATTAGTGTTTTAAAATATAACATTAAGATGATTGAATCCAGTTAAAGAAGATATATAACCCGGATTATTAATAAGTCTCATAAAACCCGAACATAAGGAATCAACAACATTATCAATAGAATCTAAAAGCTTGTTAGCAAATTCTTTCTCTCTAATATCATCCCAAACATGCTCTACCGAGTTTAATTCAGGACTATACGCAGGTTGCTCTATAAATTTAATATTTTCAGGTAATTTAAGATTTTTAGACCTATGCCAACTCGCACGATCAACTTGCATAATAATAAAATAATCACTGTATTCTTTTGATACGTGTTCCAAAAAAATATTCATCATATCTATATTAACTCCCGGCAATACTAAAGCACTCATTTCGCCTATACTAGGAAATACTGCTGCATATCCATAAATATAATCTCTTCTAATTCTTTTTTGAATCAAAGGTCTACAACCTGCTGGTGCCCAACATTTTTGAATATTATTAATTAGTGTCTGAGAGAAAACAGGCAAGGATCAAATTAGGCAGTAAGCTATCGACGATAAAAATGATGTAAGGTAAATTTTGTAAGCAAGAAAAGAGAATGAATGTTTGGGAATAAATCTTTGATTATCGACGAGGATAAGGTATAATGGGGTCATAAATCAGCAAAGATTCGCATAAAAATACCCTAAAAAAGGAAGGTGCCAAGAAGATGAGGAAAAGATTCACAGTAGAAATGGAGTTAGGACAAAAGCCGATAGAAGAAGTAGAAATTACGATAAAAAGTAGAGATGAACTACCTCCGACATTACGGGCTTTGCAGTGGATATTTAAAAACGAGGATATAAGAGATCAAATATTAGAGATACTTGAGAAAAAAGTAATATGTGGTAAAAAACAAACCGGAAGAACTGGAATGGAATTATGGCAAATATTGGTACTAGGAGTAACAAGACTAAGTTTAGATTGCAATTATGATAGGTTAGAATATTTAGCGCATTACGATATGCTGGTGAGGCAAATGATGGGTTTGCCAAAGAGGCTGGGAGAAGGAGAAGAATTCGGCAAGAAATTTCATCAAAAAACAATAAGTGACAATGTAAAACATATTGACGAAGAAATGTTAAAACAGATAAATGAAATAGTTGCAAAAGCTGGGAGTACGTTGCTGTTAAAAAAAAACGAAAAAAACGAGTTAAAAAGCGACAGTTATGTATTAGAATCGAACGTGCATTTCCCGACTGACTATAATTTGTTATGGGACGCAGGAAGGAAGAGCATAATACTAGCCGAAAGATTATGTAAAAAATACAAAGAACAAGGATGGCGAAAGTGTAAAGATTGGGAAAAAAGACTAAAAAGTATAATGCGAAGTTGTGGACGAATACAAAGAGGTGGTGGAAAAAATAAAGAGGAACGAATAAAACGAATAAAAAGCAAAACAAAAGAATATTTAAAAATAGCGAGTGAATTAGATCGTAAAGTGAGAGATATAACTGAGAAATTGAACAAGAAAATAATGAATCGAATGGATGAAGAAGCTTTCATTGAGCTGCAATATTTTCATTACATGCTTGTAAAACATATAAATTTGATCGAAAGGCGAGTAATACGAGGAGAGATAATACCGCATGAGGAAAAAGTATTTTCGTTATTTGAACCGCATACAGAATGGATAAACAAAGGTAAAAGTCATCCGCAAGTTGAACTAGGACACAAAATATTATTGACGACAAATCAATATTCTTTGATAGTAGATTACAAAGTAATGAGTCAGAGTATAGATGCAAAAGAAGTGAAAGAGTTGAAAGAACGAGTGTTAAAGAAGTTAGACGAGGAAATAGCAAGTATGAGTTTTGATAAAGGATTTAGCACGAGAGAAAATATGGAACTATTGGATACAACAATTTTTGAAGTAATGATGCAGAAAAAAGGAAGATTAAATTTAGATGATAAAGCTCGAGAAGCAACACGTAGATTTAAAGAGTTAAAAAACCGTCATAATGCAGTAGAATCGGATATAAATTGTTTGGAACATCATGGGCTCAATAGGTGTCCGGACAAAGGCTTAAAAGGTTATGTGCGTTATGTGGGACTTGGAATATTAGCATATAATCTGCACAAAATAGGGAATTACCTGCAGCAAAAGAAACGGCAAGAGTATATGCAGAAGCAGAAGATGCGCATTAAGCAAGCTGCTTGACGAAAGCAATATAAATTTTGTGACAATATACAATAAAATATTTTATTATAAGATAGGTCTGTCTTGAAAATGGGTTTTTGTACATCGATGAAGCAAAAAGTATAAAAATCGTTAGAAAAATAATTTTTCAAGACATTTTTTGCACAATTTTTAAACAGCTTTGAGAAAAATTGCCTGTTTTCTCTCAGACACTAATTAAGCCAAATCTTCCCTCATCTTGCGCTCCAATTAATACTTTTCTTGTATCTTTTGAATCCCTTTTCTTTAGTATTTTTTTTACTTCTTTTTTGAAGTTTTTTTAAAATCTTTTTGTTTTTTATCTCGTTCTTTTTTGTTGCTTGATGCCATAGAACGAGGCTCTATTTTTCTCCAGTTATTTCTTTCTAAAAGTTTATATACTGTGCTTTTGCTTACTTTTTTCCCAACTCTTTTTTCAAAACCCTCTTGTATTTTACCAACTGTTACTATTTCTCCCATAGAAGCTTTTTTTATATACGGGGCAAGAAATTCTTTCTCTTCATTTTTGTTCAAGTATGCATTAGGTCTATTTTGCTTACCAACTGTATCAACTGCTTCTACTCCAAAACGATTGTATTTTGAAACTAAACAATTTACTGTTGCTCTGGAAACTCCTACTCGCTTAGCAATATCCTTTGCATAAGTCTTTTCGACACTTGCCTGATATATTATGCTCCATCTTTGAACCCTCCAAAATCCCACAGTAGTTTTCATTTTTTCTTGTATCTCTATTAGAGATAAATGTTCTTTTATTTTAAGGTTTCTTGCCATACTATATGCCTCCTTTCTTGAAGACAGTATAGCATATTTAATTATATTGTCTAACACTAATTGGTATTAATACTATAAATATATCTAAAATCATTTAAAACGTTGAAGAGTTTATTTATTTGTCTTGTATCACATGCATTTTTAAAAATTTCTCGATATTCAGGCTTAGTCTCAGGATCACTAAATACATCCAGAAAAATAACGCAATTATGATTTCCATGAGGACTAAGATGCGGTAAAAGTTGTGAGAATGCTTTAATACTAATTTTGCCTTTTTCATCATCTTCGGAACTAAATATTTTAATTTCATCGCATGCTTTAACAACTTTTGAAAAAAGATGAAAGAAACTCAGTAAATTATGTTTTTCTAAGGGAGTTAAAGTATGAAATATTTTCTTAAACTGGACATCTGCCAATAAAGGGCTATTATAGTAGTATGTTATACCTTGTAATATTAGCTGATGTTCCTGAACTAACATTTTGTGTGGATTTTGTTTTTCAATTTCTTCCAAAACATTTTTTAAATCCAGCTTATACTTCTCTTGCAACGAAATTTCTAATAATTTATCAAACAATTGTTCGTTAAATTCAGCACTAGGTTTCGCAATCTCGCTCACCAGCATCATAGAATGCAGGGGGGAGTTTGGGGGAAACTTGGGTTCTGCACCTCGGCTGGTGAGCCATCTTGCTTGCTTTTCGAATCTTGCCATATATAGTTCATGCGCTTTTGTTAGGTCGCTTTCTTTTGTATTCGGTATAATCACCTTGTAGTTCAGTCCTTTGCTTCTAAGTATCTGCGTGATACCTTGACTATGATAACCACCAATCACCAATACATACTTTTCCGATTTCCCAGACTTTAGAAGATTGTTCACTATATGTTCGTTTCGCTCATTTGCAGATTCATAAAATTCGCTCATTAGATTTTCAAGTTCCATGATTGTCTTTGATTCTTCGATATATGTACTGTATCTATTCATTTTGAAGAGATATTCTCTTAGGTTTTTAAGATATTGGGTTCTATTCTCAAGCCACAGTTTTGCATCTTCGCTCGAAGCTCTCGTATTTATGAACTGACTTAAGATTTTTAGCTTTTGTTCTATTTGGAGTAGTTTTGATAGCTCCGGATTATTCTTTGTCATACTAAACAATATCTCATATTCGAAACTTTCCAGCTCTTCCAATAGTTTTAGTTCATTTGTTTTTTCTTTATATTCCAGATACTTAAAATACATATCAAGATTTTGCAAATCCTTGGATAATTTGATGTTCTTTTGGTCTACCAATTCTTTCATATATATATAGTAAGATTCGGCTTTGTTTATTCCATATGCTTTTAGTCTGGTTATTTCATGTTTGCTCAATAGCTTGTAAAAGCTTTGGCTAATACTATTAATCTCAAAAACCAGATTACTTTCGTTTATCTGGTTTTTGATGGTGCGCACTTTTAGAAATGAATCGATATTTTTGTACTTTTGGGAAATATTGATCTTGAAAGATTTAGCTTTCTCGATTAGGAAATTTAAGTATTGGGTAAGGCCTATTTTTTGGTTCGAATATTTATTTTTTATATTATCGAACTGTCTGATCTCTTGTGTGTAATTCTTACGTTTTTGGACATATATATCATTTTCCATACATTTGATTATTCTGTGTAATTTGGCTTTGTATGGCACAGCTTTTTCAAATGCTTTAAAATTTTTGAGGTATAAATCAAAATTTTCGACTCCATAAAGGCGTACGTCTTTATCGGTGTTCAACAAGCTGTAAATCTCAGGACCTGAAAAATATCCTTTCTGAGTAAAATGCTCCACGAACTGGTTTCTTGCTTTAGTGTTTCTTATACTACTGATTATGCTTGTGTCTATTTCACCAGCCGGCGTACCCTCGACCCCAATAACTTTTAACTTTGACTTGTATGTATTTTTGAGGCTTTCGATAATTTTGGCTGTATTTTTCTGCACACTTGGTTCGCAGTGGATATCCTGAATGACTATGACTTCTTTGGCTGAAGAATTTCCGGAAAATGTTTGTGTAATTTTGCCATAACCAGGCTCAAGAAATAGATTTGCAGGCATAGACGCTCCCATAGATAACACATCTGCATGCAATATGCCTGCTGTTTGCAATA
>JBHPKP010000004.1:0-51016 GCA_042566505.1 bacterium
CTAATCAAAACATTCCAAAAATTTTCTTTTCAGGTTCTGCAAAAAAATCAAATCTTAAACCCAGCAAAACTTTCGCACAAAAGTTCAAAAAAAGATCACTTCTTATTTTACTTTTTTATCTAGTGAGTCTATGCAATAATTTTTCTTATGAAATCGGAAAAAAATACAGTCTTCCTGAGAGCAAAACCCAATGTATGACCACAGGAGATAATTTTACATTATCATTCCGTTCTTTGTTTACGAGGCAGGATGGAAGAGATCAACTTTTAGAAGAGATAAATACAAAGCTTTTGAATACAGGCGGACCAGAGATGCTCGAGGAATTTTATAAAAGGATAAAGAAACATTATATGAAAGAATATAAACAAAATGTTTCTTATAATGTCAATAAGGCCAATAGTAAAATAACAGTATTTTTAGAGGTAGATAATAGTTGTTTCAAGCAAATATTTCAGGAGGAAGAACAGTTGTTGCCTTTGTTTAAATTATTCAAATTGGTGGGATTAGGGAAAGCTATATCTTTTACGAGACAAATTGCAAAACTCACATTATATAAAAGAATAAATACCGTGGATGATATGTTAGTTCCAAGAGAATTAAAACCCGGCTTGGAGCTTGTGAAAGGAATAATAAATGACGATAAATTATACGGTGCAGTACAAGACTTTGTAGTGCATACGCGTCTTGAAGAAACCAAAAGCTTATCAGATGAATATCTGGTTGCAAAGATGATTTTAGAAAGCTATATGGCTCCCAATCTGGTTGATTATGAAAATCTCACACAAGAGAATATCAATAAGCTTACGAAAATTATTAATGGGATTTTTGATTTCTGTGCTAATGATAATATATCCGACGAAAATAAAAATATTTTAGTATCGATTATTTCCAAAATGCTTGAAACTGTTCGACTGAAAAAACAGGAAGAAGTTTTTTTTGTAATAGATAAAACATTGCAGGCTGCGGGTGATCCCGGGCAAAAAGAAGATGATGATGAATATGACGACGGGTATGATTCTATTACTTATTACAATTATTGGTCTGAACCTAAAGTAAGAGGATATTATGAAAAACTACTAAGTGGCGAAACCAAAATAAGAGGGTATGGGAATTTTAGCAGTATATTGGATTGTATACTGGGATGTGCCGGAAAAGGACAATTTTCTGAGGACAAAAATAAATTGTTGGAGAAAATTCTAATAGATTTTCAAAGGTTTGATAGAAATGTAAAGGCAAAAACTAGTTCTGAAAATATAAGTATTGAAAGCGGGGCTACGGGCTCGTTTCGTGATGTTTTTTATTCTTGCGACTTTCATTTTTTTGTGCCATTAAAACTTGAGAATCAAAAATTGCTCATCGAGTATGCTATAGATGGTTATTTGCGTAATCCCGAACAATATGCAAAAGTCCTTGTTTACGCATTATTAACATTGAACAAGGGAGTAGAGGACCGTGAAGCAGAACTTAGACAGAGACTAATACAAGCAATGAAAAACGAGCTGAAAGAACCCCATTCTCTTTTAAGGAATGAGTTCCAAAAAGCATTGGAAAGTATCCCGCATTATGGGTTGAGAGGCAAAAGAAATGCTGGACTGGATATATATTTTGAAGCATTGCTAGGGCTATATTGTCCTGATATGGCAGAAATGAAAATAGGACTTGAAAATAGAGATGAGCAGGCGCTAAGTAGTATCTCTCAAAAATTTTATAGACAAATAGTATTCGGACAAGCCAAAAGTAAAAAAGAAAAAATAAAAACATTGAAGGAAATAGTAAGGGATATTCAGCTTAGGATGTCACAAATGCTAGGCAAGAAACATAGCGACAAAATAGAAGATTTACATAATTTGTTAAATCCAAGTTTCTCATTTCTTAATTTTGGAAATGAAACTATACGGGAATTGATTGACTCTTTTACAGAGCTCGACGATGTTGAAGTTGAGAAGACTATAAGAGAACTGAGCGAAATTCTGAATTATCAACGTATTCTTCCTGAAGAAGCAAAGAAATTTCTAAAAGCAGTAGAGCCTATAATTACAAGTTATTACGATGTAAGCGCATATACTGCTGTTTTGTTTACGTATATTGACTACATTGGTATGCAAAAATATATTAAAGCTTCTGACAATTTTCACAGAATAGCGCATTATTTATTACAAAGAAAAAACAAAAATGTGTTTTTTGATAGCTTAGCGGAATTTTTTAGTATCTTTAATTTTGAGTTTGGCTCCCATTCATCACACCAAGGTATTCTTGTAAGCGCAATAGATAATAAGAAGACACTTCTGAATTTTATGCGCGAACGAATACATTCATCAGCAGGAAGAGCCAATGTTAATATGGTGAAACAAGTTATCGCAATTGCTTATGGGATAGCTGCAGGACAGGATCAGGCACACGCAATAAGAGCATTGTTCGGAAAAACAATATCTGCGTATGGTTCTAATGTGCAAGAGGATGAAAATGTATTCGCTGATACAAAGGTCGTGCAGTCAGATGAAACATTGTCTGCAATAGGCGGGGTGCTTGACGTATTATTCAATCAAGAAGGACTTCAGGATGCTTTGGATAAGTGGACAGTTGAGGGGTATAAGAGTTTTCTTGAATCGAAGTCTCTTTCTGATATTTTACCAAAGGATGTTTATACACAGATACAAGGCGAATTTTGTTTAGGTGATTTATTTGATTATCCGGAACAATACGAACAAGGCAGTAGTTCTTGTCTTTTAAACTATTTTTCTTTAGCGCAGGAAGAGAATAGTTTCAAATTAAAAAAGCATAACCAAGATAGTTTTATTACTATAGAAAGTGAGAATAAAGATCATTTTCAGCGAGAACTGGAGAATATATTAACAACTGTTCGATTATTGAAATTATATTTTGTGTTAAAGGATTTGTATCTGATAGGTGGAAGTCTTGATTCATTATATCTTATGGGAGCTAAAGAATATAATAAAGATTCTTATGGCATAAGACAAAGAATCATTTCTGATTTTGATGATGAAAAAGTAGGGTTTGGTTCGTACATAGATGGGTTGCTAAAAACAAAAGACTATAATCAGCTTAAGCAAGTATTGAATGAGCTTATAGAGCACCAAAAGAGTTTAAAGCAGGAATACAGTAGTCCTGGCAGTTATTCTTTTACAGATGTGAGGGGTAATCACGATGTTAGTTCGAGGCCTCAAACAGATTATACAGTAAGCAGCGCAAATATGGGAGTTTATAGACAAGCTGTTATTATTGAGAAAATATTAGCAATTATTTTACGTAAAATGAAAGATACGGAAGATTCCACATTACTACAAATGGCATTATATTATTGCAGTAAGAGTTTGGAAATTGCAGGGTGGTTAAAAAAGCAATCAACTGAATTTGTTTCCTTTGGTCCCAATGAAATGAAAGAAGTGATTGATAATTTTAGACAGGAGATTATAGATCTTCAAGATAAGATGAGGAGCAGCACAGGTTATTTTGTTGAAATGATGTTAGAAAAAGGATTTAAAGTAGAAGATGCGAAAAAAGTGTATGGAGGCTTATTGGGAGCTTTTTTTGAAAAACATGAAAGCTTATCGTTATTTAAAAATATGTTAGAGAAAGGTGAACAGGAGCTGTCGAGTGTTCCAAGTCCCAAGAGACGTCCCGCACACATATGCCCCAGACAAGATACAACTTTTCTTGATAAGCATTTACAGGCATGTAAATAATAATTTTAAATGTTGTTGGATTAGCTTTTAGTATTTTTTATTTCGTTTGTAATCGCAATCAACTAAAAAAACTATTCTCTCTCAAGCAGCTACTTGCAGCTCAATTTAAAATTTCAAAATTGACTTTAAAGCCATACAGAGCTATAGTAAATTGGTAAGTAATGGGTACGGATGACTTTAATGTAAAAATTTACATAAAATTCACGTTTAATTCACAAGTTTTTCGTATTTATATTGTTAAATATAATGAAAACAAAATCTGTAGTACACAGGGAGGATAAAGATGTATATATTTAAAAAGTATTCAGTTATTTTATTATTACTTTTTTCAAGTTTAGGGCTGGTTTTTGCAGGCGATGTGGATATCAAACTCGATGGAGATGCTGCATCAAATACAATCGATATTATAAACGGCAGTAGTGTAACGAAATCATCTATGACAGCAGAAGGCGATGCATATTTTCGGAATCTAGATCTATCAGGTACGGCTTCGATTCAGGGATTGACTCTGGGCGAGAAGTCTGTTACTGCAAATGGAACGGAATTGAATTATGTTGACGGGGTTACAAGCGCAATTCAGACCCAGCTAAATACAAAGGCTTCTACTGCGACTCCCACATTTACAGGAGATGTCACATTGCCGGGCACGGGGAAATGGGACTCAACAGGTAAAGTAGGAATAGGCTCTGCAACACCTACCTCACGTTTGGAAGTGATAGGATCAGATACTATTCAGCCACTGCTCGTGAGCACAGGTACATCAGCTGGTCAGGAAGTATTAGTTGTGACTACAAATGGTTATGTGGGGATAGGAACAACTGACCCGACCGAGTTTCTTCACGTGGAAGGGAATATAAAAGCAGCTACTCTAAACACAGGAGAAGGAGACAACGAGCTATATGATATGAATCAAAATGTATTGACAACTTCAGAACCTACTTTTAGTAATTTAACGATTACACAAGAAATAAATGTTTCGTCAATAAATGCAAATGATGCAGAGGGTTTATATTTATTGGACGATGGGGATAATGGGCTTTTCATAGAAGATGGTGGCTATGTGGGCATAGGCACAAATAACCCAACGGAACTTTTAGAGGTAGACGGTAATATAAAAGCTCAGTATGGTGTGGCAGCGTCCACAGGAGAATTTACTTTAGTTACCGCATCTAGTATGACATTGACAAAGGCAGGCGGATATGGACTGAGAGTGAGTAGCAGTGCGTACCTGGCTGTAGACGGCGGCAATGTTGGTATAGGGACTACGAGCCCGATAGTAAAACTTGAAGTATCAAATGGAGACTTATTAATAGCAAATTCAAATTCATGGCAAACTTCTATAACTAATGAGAATACATCAGTTACTGATGGAGACTGGACCTGGAGTGTCGGAGGAACGAGCAACAATTATATTGGGCCAGATTCAATGGGCTTTTATGGGGGGAACACAGAAAGTTATAAATTAGTTATATCTTCTATTGGCAACGTAGGCATAGGCACAACGCAACCTTCGGAAAAGTTAGAAGTTAATGGGACAGCAGTGATACAAAGCACAATAACGCTTCACAGTGACATATTTGTTCCGTTTATACCTTCTATGACAGGAGGGTTTTATCTTATGGCAGCTATTGGTACTGGACAAATAGGTTATGTAGTTTCGTCTTTAAGGTATAAAAAAAATATAAGAGACTTGGAAATAGATAGTTCGAAAATATATGATTTGAAAGTGAAAACATTTGAATACAAACAAGATAATACAACTGGCCATAGTTTGATAGCAGAAGAAGCAGCAGATGTTGAACCTGCTTTTGCTATTTTTGACAAAGAAAACTTACCAGCAACTATAAATCTGCACACTGTGGTTTTCGTTATGCTGGATGAGCTGCAGAAACTGCAAAAGCGTGTGGAAGAATTAGAATCAAAATAATCCGAATATGTTCAAACAAATGTTTCCTGAAAATCCCTGTTAGTACTCTTAGTGATGTCAATAATAGTGTGTAATTTTCAAAACAGGCTTTTGCTCCAACCATTTAGTATACCTCTCCGATTAATCGCTTGACAAAAAAAATAGAGTTTTTTATAATTAGCACTCAAATGGCTAGAGTGCTAACGAGATTGTTAAAAACACCGAAACCAAAGGCTTTTTTGAGGCTAAAGCATGGAAACATTGGATCGAAAAAAGAAAATATTGCAAATAGTAGTGCAGTACTACATTAAAACTGGCAAGCCGGTTAGTTCAAAATTTATTTATGACAATTTTAAGCTTGGGTGCAGCCCCGCAACAATCAGAAACGATTTGGCAGAACTTGAAACAGATGGACATTTGACACATCCACACACATCAGCAGGAAGATTACCAACTGATACAGGTTATAGGAACTATGTTGACAGTATTTTGGATATACAAAGGCTGACTTTGGAAGAAGAAGCTAGGTTGAAATCCGAATACAGTACAAAAATGCGAGAACTCGAAGATGTTATGATCCATACATCAAAGCTTTTAGCATATGTAAGCAATTATGCAGGCTTTGTTGTGACATCAAATTTTGAAAAAAATTCTGTAAAGCACATTGAACTTGTGAAACTGGATACAAAGCATCTACTTCTTGTTGTTGTGACTGAAGTTGGATTAGTGAAACATAGAATCATTGAGACGCATTTTCAAGTAGAAGATGAACAGGTTCGATCACTTTCAAAACTTTTGAATCAAACAATGCGCGGCAAGAAAATGGTAGATGTTGTGAAAAAATTGAAATATGAAATTGAAAAAGAACGTATACGGCAAAATCAGTTGCTAGATTTAGCAGATGAACTTGCAGGTCATATTTTTTCAATTGCATCGCAAAATATGGTTTTTATCGAGGGCGCATCCAATATTATCGAACAAAGCGACATGAATGACGTTAATAATATTAAAGAAATGTATAAAGTAATTGATCAAAAAAATATGCTTTCAAAGATTTTGAATTCTGATGCAAAAAAACAAGGTATAAAGATTAGTATAGGAAATGAAAATATAAATATGGGTATGAAAAATTGCAGCCTTATTAGTTCAACCTATAAGTCCGACGATAATGTAGTGGGTGTTTTAGGAATAATCGGACCAAAGAGGATGGAGTATTCGAGGATGATTGCAGTTGTTGACTATGTATCAAAACTTGTAAATAATGTATTTTCAAGTGACGGGGAGAGGAAAAGTGAGCAAAAAAGAAAAAGATAATATGAAAAAAACAGAAAAATTTGACGAGACTATAATAAAAGAAAAGATTGCAGAACTTGAGATACTGAAGCAGTCGTTTGATGTGAAAAAAAATGAAGCAGAAGAAAATTATTCAAAGTTTGTAAGGCTGACTGCAGAGTTTGATAATTTTAAAAAGAGATTGGAAAAAGAAAAAAGAGACTTGATTGATTATGCGCACAAAGAAGTTTTGGTAGATATTTTGCCGATAATTGACAGCTTTGAAAAAGCTATCATGCCGCAGGATGAAGATAATGGAGAATTTCGTAAAGGCGTTGAAATGATTTTTAATAATCTTAAACAGGCGCTTAAGAAACATGGGCTTGTAAAAATATATGCTGTTGGCGAAAAATTTGATCCGCACTTCCACGAAGCTATTGGCGTCGAAGAAAATGACGATCTGGATGAGAATACGATTATCGATGAATTACATGCAGGTTATATGATCCATCAAAAAGTTTTAAGACCTGCAATGGTTCGAATAAGTAAAAAGAAAAAGGTGTAGATAGGCATTGCAATGCATGTCTACGAATTAATTAAAAAAGTATGCTGCAAAAATGCAGTAGAGGGAGGTAAATATGTCAAAAATTATTGGGATCGATTTAGGAACATCGAATTCAGCAGCAGCAGTATTGGAAGGCGGCAAGCCAACAATTATTCCAAGCGCAGAGGGAGCAAGTATCGGAGGAAAAGCATTTCCATCGTATGTTGCATTCGATAAAGAAGGGAATCTCTTGATCGGGGAACCGGCTCGCAGGCAAGCGGTTGCAAATCCAGCAGGAACAATAGCAGCTGCAAAACGAAAAATGGGTACGGATTTTAAATTTAAAGTAAGTGGGAAAGAGTATACTCCACAGCAAATATCAGCTTTTATTTTACAGAAAATTAAACGTGATGCAGAGGCATTTCTCGGCGATAAAGTTGAAAAAGCAGTGATTACAGTGCCGGCATATTTCAATGATAACCAAAGACAAGCTACAAAAGATGCAGGTACAATTGCAGGTCTTGAAGTTGTTAGAATTATCAATGAACCAACTGCAGCGTCACTTTCTTATGGGCTCGATAAAGATGAAAAAGAACATAAAGTTTTGGTATTTGACCTTGGCGGCGGAACATTGGATGTAACAATAATGGAACTTGCAAGCGGTGTGTTCGAAGTAAAGTCAACAAGCGGGGACACACAACTTGGTGGAACTGATATGGACAATTATTTGGTTGAGTATCTAGCTGACGAATTTCAAAAAGAAAATGGTATTGATTTGCGAAATGACAAAATGGCAATACAGAGATTACGTGAGGCTGGAGAAAAAGCGAAGATCGAACTTTCAACAACTGTTGAAACAGATATAAACTTACCGTTTTTGTCAGCAGATGCAGCAGGACCAAAACATTTTGTGACAAAATTAAGACGCGCAAAACTGGAAGAACTTGTTATGCCGGTTGTTGAAAAATGTCATCATCCGATTGAACAGGCTCTAAAGGATGCTGGTCTTTCAGCAGGTGATATTCACAAAATCATAATGGTCGGTGGTCCAACAAGAATGCCGGTTGTACAAAAATACGTCGAAGATTACATAAAGAAACCAATTGAACATGGCGTTGATCCAATGGAATGTGTTGCAATGGGTGCTGCAATTCAGGCAGGTGTTTTAACAGGTGAAGTAAAGGACGTACTTCTTCTCGATGTCACACCATTATCTTTAGGCATAGAAACACTTGGCGGAGTTTCAACAAAACTTATTGAACGAAACACTACGGTACCGACTAAAAAAAGTCAGGTATTTTCAACAGCCGCAGATAATCAGCCGGCTGTGAGTATTCGAGTGCTGCAGGGTGAGAGATCAATGGCAAATGACAATGTTGAACTTGGCAAATTTGATCTGGTCGGTATTCCACCGTCTCCTCGAGGCGTGCCGCAGATCGAAGTTGCATTCGATATCGATGCAAACGGGATTCTGCATGTTTCAGCAAAGGATTTGGGAACACAAAAAGAACAAAGTATTAAAATTTCTGCATCAACAAAACTTAAGGATGAAGAAATTGATAAGATGGTAAAAGAAGGTGAAAAATTTGCAGAAGAAGATAAGAAACGAAAAGAAGGCATTGACATAAGAAATACCGCAGATAATCTTGTTTATCAAACTGAAAAATCATTAAAAGAGCATGGCGATAAAATTGATGCGGCAGAAAAAACAAAAATCGAAGAAACAGTCAATGGATTAAAAGAAGCTTTAAAAGGTGATGATATAGAAGTAATTAAGAAAAAACAGGAAGAAGTTTCAACGGCATCTCATAAACTGGCAGAGGCTATATACAAAGAAGCAGCTGCAAAACAGCAGGCGAGTGCGCAAGCCGGACAAGAGCAACCGAATGCTGAAGCGCAAACTCAAGGCGAAGAAAAAAAGGCAGAGGACAATGTTGTTGATGCGGATTTTAAAGAAGAGGACGATAAAGAGGGTAAATAGTTTGTTAGTATCTTGTTGTATAGGAATTTGAAAAAAACATAAGAGTAACATTTGTTTAAGTGACGCAGGAACGACTGAAATTCCTTGTATAAAAGAGTTTGTGTTAGTTACGTCAAGTGTTAACTTGAAATAGAAAAGAAAATAACAAAGGAGCTTAGTGTGGCAAAAGAAGATTTTTATGACCTTTTAGGAATTAATAAAGGTGCATCGGAGGCTGAGGTTAAGGCAGCATACAGGAAGCTTGCACTAAAATATCATCCTGATAGAAATCCGGATAATAAACAAGCTGAAGAAAAATTTAAAAAAATAAATGAGGCTTATGAGATCCTGAGTGACGCAAAGAAAAAGCAAATGTATGATCAATTTGGTCATGCAGGTGTTGGACAGGGTGCAGGTGGATATGGCCAAGGTTTCGAGGGTTTCCAAGGTCAAGGTTTTGAAAATTTTGGTGATATATTTGGTGATTTTTTTAGCGGTGGTGGTGAAAGTATTTTTGGTGATGTTTTTGGCAGAGGGCAAAGATCAGGACGCTCCAGAGTGCAAAGTGGAGCAAATCTTCAATATAATATGACTGTAAAACTATCTGATGTTGTTTTTGGTGCAGAAAAAACCATAAAGATTGCACATCACGAATTATGTCAAATATGTAAGGGTAAAGGTGCAAAACCGGGAACAGGATTTAAAACATGTACAACATGTAAAGGAGCTGGTAAAGTCAGATTTTCGCAAGGATTCTTTAGTGCGGTGCAGACATGCTCAACATGTGGAGGCAAGGGGCAGGTTATTGAAACAGCATGTACAGACTGTAGTGGATCCGGTAAAAAACATAAACAGCGAAAAATTATAGTGAAAATTCCAGCTGGTGTTGATAACGGTTCAACGCTCAGGCTTAGGGGTGAGGGTGATGCAGGTGATTTTGGTGCGCCAAGTGGTGATTTATATGTTGTCTTAAATATTATTAATGACACACCTTTTGAACGTAATGAGGAGCATGTTTTTTATAAACAGAGTATAAGTTTTGTACAAGCAGCATTCGGTGATGAGATTGAAGTTCCAACTTTGCAAGGTAAAGCTAAAATGAAAATTCCGGCAGGCACACAAACAGGTACAAGTTTTCGTTTAAAAGGAAAGGGCATTCCAAGACTCGGAACAAGAACAAATGGCGACGAATATGTGAAAGTTATAATTGATGTGCCAAAGAAATTAAATGATAAACAAAAAGAAGCGCTTTTTAAATATGCCCAATCCATGGGCGAGAAAATCAATCCGCAAAACAATGATGGATTCTTCAAGAAGATGTTCGGGAAATAACACCATTATTAAACTCCAAAAAATATTTAAAATTAATGAAATTACTACGAAATTATTTTGAAATTTCTGCCTAGTGTTAAAAGAGGATTTTTGTAATATTTTCAATGTTTTTTTGGATTAATTTGTTATAATAAACCTCAATAATTCATGGGAAAAAGGCTTTAAATTATGAAGAAAATACTAATTATAAGGTTCAGTTCATTAGGTGATATTGTTGCTACAACTTCATTTGTTGAATCTGTTAAAAAGCAAATACCTGATTCTAAGCTGTATTTTTTAACAAAAGATGCATATGAAGATGTTTTATTGAATAATCCCAATATAGAAACCATATATTCAATAGGGAAAAAGAAATTAGGTGAAGTAATTAAAGAATTGAGGGATGCAAAAATCGATGTTGTTTTTGATTTGCATAATAATCTGCGTTCAAGGATAGTCTCATTAATTGTGGGTAAAAAAATCTATAGGTATAAAAAAGATATTTTTAGCAGGCGCTTGTTAGTCTTAACCAAGAAATGGTTTGGGAAAAACAAAACAGTAATTCAAAAATATGCAGATGCATATACAGATTCAAAACTGGATGTTTTAAATACAAAAATTTATCTGACAAAACATGAGAAAAAAGATATATCTCAAAAATTCGATCTTACACACGCAAAAAAATATATAGGTATAAATACATCTGCAAAATGGCAGACAAAAAAACTTCCTACATATAAATATACGGAGCTTGTTTCTGATCTCATTGACAATGGATACAATGTGATCTTATTTGGCAATAATAATTCGATTGGTAAAAATCAAAAGATTTTAACTGATATAGACATTTTAAAAGAAACATCTGTTATAAATACAACAGGCATATTATCAATTAGAGAGCTTTGTGCGATGATAAGTTTTTGTGATATGCTGGTTACGGTTGATTCAGCTCCAATGCATATTGCGCAGGCATTGGATGTGCCGGTTGTTGCGATTTTTGGGTCGACTGTTAAAGAATTTGGTTTTTGGATGCCGCGTCAAAATGACACGATTATCGAGCGTAAAATTAGCTGCAGACCATGTACATTGCATGGCAAAAATATTTGTCCAAAAAAACATTTTAAATGTATGAATGATGTTGATGTCCAAGATATTGCGGATGCAATTAAAGGGAAAAAATGATGGAACATGTTAAAAAAATATTACTAATCCAAACAGCTTTTTTGGGTGATATAATTCTTACAATTCCACTTATTAAAAATCTTAAAAAAATATTTCCTGACAAAGAATTGACGGTTCTCACAACACCGGTAGGCGAAAAAGTATTAAAGAATACAGATTTGGATTGCAAAATAATAGTGTATGATAAAAAAGGAAGTCAAAAAGGATTTTTAAATTTAATAAAACTTACAAGTGAGCTGAGAGAGCAAAAATTTGATTTAGCAATAATGCCGCATAGATCACTTAGGACAGCGCTTACAGCATATTTGGCACGAATTCCACATAGATGGGGATTTTCGAACAGTGAGGGTAAGTTTTTATTAACCAAAAAAATTCAGTATGTGAAAGGAATCCATGAGATAGATCGGAATTTGAGTTTTTTGGATGAATTTAATTTATCATACGATAAAACGATAAATTTTAAGGTTGATAATGAGACTGAAGAACAAGTTGAAAAAATACTGAAGCAAAATAATTTTCTGGGTGAAAAAATAATTGGGATACATCCGGGATCAGTGTGGTTTACAAAAAAGTGGCCCGTCAAAAAATTTATCGACCTTATTAAGCATCTTTCCTATAATAATTACAAAATAATAATTTTTGGTGATAAATCGGACGAGAAAATAGGCTTTGAAATTGAAAAAAGCGATTTTTTACATTCAAATGTTTTAAACTTAATTGGGAACACAACGATTAAGCAGTTAATAGGTTTTATCAAAAAAATATCTTTGTATATAACAAATGATTCGGGACCAATGCATATTGCAGCGGCAGAGGATATTCCTCTAATAGCTTTTTTTGGTCCGACTGTAAAAGATATAGGATTTTTCCCATATTCGAAAAGGGCAATTGTGCTTGAAAAGGATATTGAATGTAGACCATGTGGAATTCATGGTGGAAACAAGTGCCCAAAGAAACATTTTAAGTGTATGAATGATATTTCTGTGGATGAAGTAATTGAAAAAATAAAAGATATTTTGGGATGAAAAAATGAAAAAAAAGTTTTTAGTTATTCAGCTTAGAAAATTAGGTGATGTGCTTTTGACAACACCTGTTATTGATGTGTTAAAAGAGCATTATCCGGATGCAGAAATAGACTTTTTGGTTGAAGCAGCATATGCAGAGGTTTTGTCCGGTAATCCAAAAATCAAAAATATATATACTCTCGACAAGAAGAGTCTAAAAAATCAGTTTAAGACATTAATGAAAATTAGAAAAAGAAGATATACATATACATTGGATTTTTTCTGTAATCCGCGCAGTGCTTGGTGGTCATATTTTAGCGGGGCAGAATATAAAGTTGGTTTCAATTATCCGGGCAGAAAATGGTTATACGATATTTGTATTGAACGCAGCCAAGAATCCAAATATAATGTTGATTTTAAAATGGATCTTTTAAAGTTTTTAGATATTGAAACAAAACATCGAAAGTTGTCATTATTTGTTCCAGAAAAAACTACGCAAAAGATGGAAAAAAACTTATCAAAACATGGATATGAAATAGGGGACAATGTAGTCGGAATAGTTGTTCCGAATAACCGAGATGTGAGTAAAATTAAAAACTGGCGTATGGAAGGTTATGCAGAACTTATAGAGAAAATTTTGCATGAATTAAATTATAAAGTTGTGATTTTGTGGGGTCCCGGTGAAGAAGATATTGCAAATAGATTGTGGAGGCTTGTACCGCACAAAAATGTGTTCCTGCCAAAGGCCACAAAGATAAAAGAACTTGCAGCGCTCATTAGCCATTGCAATGCAGTTGTAACAGGCTGCGTAGGTCCAAAGCATATTGCAATTGCTATGGATGTTCCGACGGTTACAATTTTTGGACCTACTCAGGTGATAAGCTGGAATCCACCGGATGATAAAAGTCCTGTTGTTACAGCTGACAAAATTGATTGTTTAGGCTGTGACAAAATTTACTGTGAAAAAATGGATTGTATGAGATTGGTTACGGTTGATATGGTTTTCAATACGCTTAAAGGACTTTTGAATCAGTATGCTAATTGAATTCAAAAGTAAAAAAATCTTTTAGATTAATATCAATTTAAGCGATAACAGAGAGCGTTTTCCATGTCATATGAAAAGCTTAGTGTTAATCAAAAATATGAAAAAAAAATTAATAGAAAAAATTAAAAACAATAAATCTCCAAATTTTGTGATATTTCGTACGGATAGAATTGGAGATACAGTTTTGTCACTTCATACAGCAGAACTTCTAAAAAAACAGTATCCAACTTCTCACATAACTTTTGTGTTAAAAAATTACACAAAGGCGCTTGCAGGAAATAATCCATTCATTGATAATATTGTTCCAATTGATAATTACTCGATCCATGATTTAGTACGGTTTCTAAAGGTGAACAAATTTGATGCAGCTATTGTTTTGTATTCCAGACTAAAAATCGCTTGGGCAATATTTAAAGCAAAAATCCCTGTTCGTATTGGACCAATGTCAAAGTGGTGGGGAATTTTTTATAATTTTAAAATATGGCAAAAGCGTTCAAGTATCAAAAAAAATGAAGCAGAATATAATGTAGAGCTTGTGAATGTTTTAGGTGTAGGCAGCAAAGCTTACCCAAAAATATACTTGGATGAAGGTGAGAAAAATAGAGCAAAAGGATTTGTAGAGCAATATAAAGGAAACAAAAAGCTTATAATTATTCATCCGGGTAGTGGACATAGCGCAAAGAATTGGCCGCTTGAAAATTTTTTGGCATTGGCAGAAATGCTTAGTACAGGTTATGAAGGGGTGCGTGTTATTTTGACGGGTAATGAAAAAGAAACATCTGTCTATAAATATGAGTGTGAATCATTTAATTTTAGTGAAGATGATATTGTTTGCAAAAAAGATTTGAGAGATTTTATCTCACTTGTATCCATTGCAGATTGTGTGGTCACAAATAGTACGGGTCCGCTTCATATAGCAGCTGCATTGAATATTCCGACGATAAGCTTCTTTTGTCCGGTGCGTGTATGCAGCCCAAAAAGATGGGGTCCGTATTCACAGCATTCGGAAGAGCATACAGTCATGATGCCGGATGCTGATCAATGTGAAAAATGTATTGCAGCAAAATGTAAGTTTTATAATTGCATGGAAAAAATTGAGATCACAGATGTTTTAAAAATATTGGAGAGAAAAAATATTTTATGATTACAACTGTAATAATTACAAAAAATGAAGAGCATAATATCAGACGCTGTTTAGAGTCAGTAAAGTGGACTGATGAAATAATTATTATTGATTCCGGAAGTATGGATAAGACTTTGGAGATTGCAAAGGAGTATACTAGCAAAATTTTTCAGACAGGTTGGTTGGGCTTTGGTAGGACAAAGAATTTTGGCTTTGAAAAATCACAGAATGAATGGATTTTAAGTCTTGATGCAGATGAAGAAATTACAGAGGAATTGAAAAATGAAATTATAGGTGTGCTTGTGAATCCTAAGTTTGATGGCTATAGCATGCCAAGGCGATTATTCTTTTGTGGACATGCGGTTAAGTATGGTGGAATCTCGCCGGACTATCAGCTTCGTCTGTTTAAAAAATCTAAGGGCAAATTTTCAGATGATCCGGTACATGAATATGTTATTTTGGATGGGGAAAGAGATAGACTAAAAAACATTATGAATCATTTTAGTTATAATTCTATGTCGGAATACTGGGATAGATTTAATAAATACACAACCTTGGATGCAAAAAAGAAATTGGAGAAAAATAAAAAGTTCTCATTTCTCGCTATATTAATACTCCCATGGGAGAATTTTCGCAGACTAATTATCAAACGAGGCTTGCTCGATGGATATCCTGGTATTTTTTATCATGTGTTTTCTGCAGTTTCGTCATTTGTAAAGTATGCAAAATTATGGGAACTAAATAATTCTGCAAAATAGCCTATCCTTTTGTTCCTTCTCTTGAGTTTAGGAGAGGGTTAGGGTGAGGTATAAAAAAGCTATTTTGCAAAATTATTGAAAAACTAGAGGTGAATAATGACAAATAAGTATAAAAATCAATTAAGATTAAAAAAAAGATTATTAAATTTAGATTGCAGATATTTTGAAGGTGACAGACCGTGCACATATCATAAAGAGGAACAAGTTGTTTGCAATAACTGTAAATATTATTCACCTGTAAAGGAGCGGATACTAATAATAAAACTAGATGCAATGGGTGATGTGCTGCGTACAACATTTATTTTAAGTATTCTGAAGAAAAAATATCCGAATGCACATATTACATGGATTGTTTCAGCAAAATCATATGGGGTTTTAGATGGGAATAAACTTATAGATAAATTAATGCTTTTTGATGATGCAAAATTTTCTATGTTATCCAGGAAATTTGATATATCGATAAATCTTGATCTAGAAGATAAAAGTTTAGATATGGCAACAATAGTTAACGCAAAAGAAAAATTTGGTTTTATAAAGTCAAAGAATGGGATAATAAAACCATTGAATGAGACTGCAAAATATTGGCTTTTCACAAGCGCGTTTGATGATTTGAAAAAACAAAATGATTTAACATATCAATATCTTGCAGCGCTAAGTTGTGGTTTTAAATTTAAAGACGAATCAGTAATAGTGCTGCTTGATAAAGCTGAAAGAAAGTATGCAGATAGTTTTTTTAAGAAACATAAACTCACAAAAAAACCAATAGTTGGACTAAATATCGGTAGTGGCGCAAGATGGGTATCAAAAAGATGGCCAATTAAACATTGGGAAAATCTCATCAAACTTTTAAAAAAAGATGGATATGCTGTTGTAATTTTTGGTGGACCCGAAGAATCAACAACAGAAAAACTTCTTATCAAAAAAACAGGTGTCAAATCAGCGGGAACGAATAATTCGGTTCCAAGATTTTTTGCGCTTTTGAATAAGGTGGATGTATTGGTTACGGGTGATACGCTTGGTTTGCATGCTGCAATAGGACTTGGAAAAAAGATTGTTGCATTCTTCGGATCAACTTCGAGTACTGAGATTTGCATGTATTCTTTGGGTAAAAAACTGGTAACTAAACGAAACTGTATATGCTGCTACAAAATTAGCTGCGAAAAAAACTGTCTGGAAAAAATCAGTCCTGAAATGGCGTATAAGGCTGTAAAAGAAGTGGTTGGTAAGTAATATAAGTATCATTAATTGCATTGCAGACTATATTTTCTTATAATTTATTGTTTACGAATTTGTATAATTTATATAAATAGCATGTTTAAGCAACACAGAATTGATATAAGAAGATTATATGAAAGAGTTATGTTAGCTGCGTCAAGTGTTAACTTGTAATATTTTTAAAAAGGATTGATATTCAATGAATCAGGAAACTCGAGTTGGTATTTTTGTAATTATTTCGATTGCATTATTTGCCTTTGTAATACTTTTGCTTGGCGATGTGCGTGTAAATAGTAGAAATGAGCTTAATATATTGTTTACAGATGTGTCAGGTCTTCCACCAAAGGCACCTGTTAAAATTAGTGGAGTTGATGTTGGAACAGTAGGAAAAATTGTGCTCCATAATGGGAAGGCAAAGGTTATAGCAAAAATTAAAAAAGGAATCAAAATACATAAAGATGCACGGGCAACAATTGCATCAACCGGCGTTATAGGTTCAAAATATTTGGATTTAACAACAGGTACTAAAACAGAACCTGTCTTAGAATCAGGTGCTGCGATCGAAGGTGTTAGCCCGTATAGTATGGAACTGATAATTGAAAAAGTGATGAATAGTGTGGAAAGTTTGCTTGATAGCGTAGGATCACTTACAGGTAAAGATGGAGAAGAAAGTCCCTTTGGACGTATAATAAAAAATATAGATGAGCTTACAGCATCTTTGAATGAGGTTATTACAGATAACAAAGATACACTTGATGATAGTATTGGCAGGTTTTCGAATATACTAGTTTCATTTGAAAAGACTGCAAAGAATCTTGATAAGCTTGTGGCAAAAATAGTAGATGGTGAAGGAACACTTGGTGAATTGGTTTCCGATGATGAGATAGCAGATGATGTTAAACAAACTGTTAAAAGTCTCAGGCAGGCAAGCACTGATATTCAGCATATAACCAAGCGTGTGGGTGAAATCAAGATGGAATGGGATACTGAAATCAGATACAACTTTGACGATAGTGAAACACGTACGGACTTTGGAATTAGAATACGGCCAAATGATAGAAAATACTATTTTGTTGGGGTAGATAATATTTCATCAAATGGTGATGGAGAATTTGATACAGGTGATCAAAAAAATAACAGTGTAACAGCTCTTATTGCAAAAGATATGCCGCATTGGTATATATATGGCGGTGCAATAAAATCAACAGGTGGTGTTGGTTTGGGTTTTATTCCTTGGGCTAATAAGCGTGTATTAATAGGTGTTGATGCGTACAGATTTGGTCGAACAGTAGAGGATGAAACAAAACCGTGGCTTGATGCAGCTGCATCATACAGATTTGTTCGTTGGGGTTATGTAAAAGTTGGTATTGAAGACATGCTAGAGAGAAGTGGTTTCTCCGGCAGCTTAAATCTTGTGATTCAAGATGATGACCTTTCATATTTATTAGGGCTCTTCGGGCTTTCGACGTATTCAAAATAAATGTTTATACTTTTCCTATTAGTCTATAATCTTATCTGGTTAGTTTTATTAATTTTAAGTTTTCCATATTACGTGTATCTTTTATTTAAGGGAAAATCAGGTAAACTGCTCAATAGGTTCGGGATTTTTAGCTGCACTGAGAAGGAATATATCTGGCTGCATGCAGCTTCGGTTGGCGAAGTAAAAATCGCGCTTGCATTTATCGACGAGATTCGAACCAGTAGTATGGAGACTGTTCTTTTAACTGTTCAGACTGATGCTGGTTATGAACTTGCAAACAAAAGTCTTCCGATAAACACTCGACTCTCATATGTTCCGTTCGATTTTTTTGTGATTCACTATTTACTTCTATATTTCATAAAAGTTAAAAAGTTTATTGTGATTGAAACTGAAATTTGGCCTTCTTTGTATGCTTCGTGCATTTTCGAAAGAGTTCCAATCTATATGATTAATGCACGTATTTCAGATAAAAGTTTTCCAAAATATTTAAAATTTAAATTTATACTTTCAAAAATACTGCCGAGAGTTTTGAAAATATTTTCACAAACAAAAGAATACAAAAATAGATTTGTTGCGCTTGGAGCAGACCAGAGATCCATTGAAATTATTCCAAACATGAAATACGATTTAATTAAATTAAGTAAAGAAACTAAGCAATATTTTATTGATTCAAAAGTTTTTACAGCAGCGAGCATCAGATCACCCGAAGAAATTTATGTAATAGAAACATTTAAAAAACTTCAGGAAGAATTTCCAAACTTGCTTTGTATCATTGCACCAAGGCATTTAGAAAATGTAGAAAAAATTGAAAATATACTGAAAAAAGAAAATTTAGCTTATCAAAAATATTCTAAAACAGGTTTTGATAATCTTAATACAAAAATATTAATTATCGATCAAATGGGTGTTTTAATTGAGGCTTATAAGAATTCGGATGTGGTTTTTGTTGGCGGAAGTTTAGTTAATAAAGGTGGTCAAAATATACTGGAACCCGCAGCACTTGGTAAGCCGGTTATCTTCGGAAAGTTTATGAGTAATTTTAAAGAAGAATCAAAAGTATTATTGGAAAATAATTCAGCTATCCAAATTGATAGTGAAGAACTGCTTGTTGAAACTGTAAAATCATTATTTTTGGATCAAGTTAAATGTGACAATTTAGGACTTAATGCAATAGGTGCATTAGAAAATCAAAGCGGCAGCATAAAAAAAATTAAAGAAAGTATATTTGGGCGTTACTAAAAGCTTCAGTTTTTCCTCTAAATCAATAAATCAAAAAACCTAAAATAATTAGTAAAGCCAAAGAACATTCTATTTTTGAATAATCTTGCCTATAGATTAAAATCCAATCAGAAAAATCAATTGCGAATATGTGCGAAAAAATTGCAAAAAAAACTTGTAAAAGAATCAGATTTATATTACAGTGTTACAAACAAACCATATCAATCAAGCCATGGCAAAGCAACCACTAAAAATATTTTGGTGGGGGTTTGTAAATTCGAAATTAGAGAAAAAGAGAGCTCTCTTAATGAGAACTAACGAAGGAGGTAATCTTTAATAGAAAACAATGTACCGTAGAGTATGGGATATTATGCCTAATTATTTGGGAAGCTCTAAAAAAAATATTATTTTAGGAGAAATATGATGAAGAAAATTATATGCTTAATTATGATTTTAAGTTTAGCAAGTATAGTTTGTGCAGAAAAATTTACTATGAAACCATATGCAGGTTATACAAGTGTGAGTTTGAGCAATTTGTATTCAGTTTTAGGTGAGGAAAAAGATATTATCGAAAAGGATAAGTTCGATACATATGATGATGTCACAGCCTCTCTAAAAAAAGCAAAAGGTGCAAGTATTGTTGGTATAGATTTTGATTATGCTATTACTGAAAAGATATTAATAGGACCTAGAGTAGCATATATTGATGTTTCGAAGATTGAACTGAAAACAAAAAGAAATGCGGATAATTTAATTAAAGATTGGATCGGAACATACGAAAGTTCAAAAAATGAAACAATTACACAAAAATTTGATTTGTCACTTTTGCCGATAACCGTAGGTGCAAAATATGTAAATGATAATTCGGAAAAATTTCGATTTAATGTTGGTTTGGACCTTGGAGTTGGACTCGCAAAATTGGATATGGAAACTATGAGAGAAGAAGAATATACCAGCCATTCGAGTTTTTTTGGTGATTATTATAGAAAGAGTTTAGAAATTAATAATCAGAGAACCTATGTTGGATCATGTTTTGTAACTAATCTTGCAGTTGGTGGTGAGTATAAATTGAACGATACTTTTTCTTTGGGCGCAAACATTGGTTACAGATTTGCAAAAGTTAATAAAATGAAATTGGATAAGGACTACTGTGATTATTATGAAAATGATGATGGTGATGAATATGAATACTTAGAAAAAAAAGGTGATACTAAAAAAGATATTGATGATAATGATATTGAATTTGATTTTAGTGGTGTGACTTTAACTTGTGGCTTAAATATGGCATTTTAGTTTGATTTAAGGTCTAAGTATCTCGATGTAGTTCTTTCAAGGCACAAAAAAAACAGCCTGCTTGATTTAATGATCTTGCAGGCTGTTATATTTTAATCCGGTTATGATAATTTATCTATTCTTCAGCAAATCTGTAACCAATACCTTCGACAGTTTCAATTTTCTTTCCTTCTTTTCCGAGTTTCTTTCTGAGGTTTTCAATATGTTTATCGACTGTACGAGTTGTTCCAAAATATTCATACCCCCAAACATTTTCCATCAAATATGCACGGTTAAGTACACGACCTTTCTTTCGTACCAAAAGTACCAAAAGATTAAACTCTTTTGGTGTGAGTGGGATTTTCTTTTTGTTGATATATACTTGATGTTCGTCGAGATTAATATCAATAAACTTTGTTGAAAGTGAATCTTTTGGTTTTTCAATACTGCCTTTTCGTCTGAAGATTGCATTTACACGTGCAACAAGTATGCTAAGTTTGAATGGCTTAAGAACATAATCATCTGCACCTAAATCGAGTCCTTTAACTACATCATCGGTTTTAATATGTTTTGCAGTAATCATGATTATAGGAATTTCACTTGTTTCTTGGTTTTCTTTTATAATGCGACATACATCCCAGCCACTTATTCCACCGAGTTCAAGATCCAAAATAATTAGGTCGGGTTTTCTTTCTTTTGAGATTTTTATAGCACTATCAGCATTACGTGCAGTAAGTACTGTGAATCCTTCTTTGTTAAGAGCCTCTTTTATTAGAAGAAGAATTTCGGGTTCGTCATCAACGATTAAAATTTTAAATATCTTCATTTAGCCTCCTAATATTTTTTACTTAAAAATATTAACATTTTGGATTTTTATGGTCAATGAATATTTGGTAAAGAAAAGGAAAATTGTAAGTTGAAATAAGTTACTTTTTTGGTTTGTTTTTCAAAATCTTTTCAAGGTGAATTGTTAAAAGACTTATGTCTGATGGGCACACTCCGGATATTCTGGATGCTTGTCCAATTGTTAGTGCTTTGATTTCTTTAAGCTTTTGTTTGGTTTCGTTCGATAAGCCAACTATGTTGTCATAGTCTATATCTTCGGGCAGTTTACGCTTTTCCAGTTTTTGAAAACTTTTTACTTCATCGATTTGTCTTTTAATATAACCTTCGTATTTAATTTCAATATTAACATTTTTGATCAAAATGTCTTTGTTCCAAGGATAATTTTCATCGCTATAGGCATTAAGGATTTCAGTAAAGTCAGCTGCCCAAGCCGAATGATTGATATCTTGTTTAATTAGATTCGCGTGGGTTGTTTCTTTTTCTTTTACGTATTTTTTTTTGAGTAGTTGTTTAATTTTATGTAGTGTTAATTTATATTTTTTAAATTTAGTAAAGGTTGAATCATTAATTAATCCAAAAGCATGACCATAATGCAAAAGTCTTTGGTCGGCATTGTCATTCCTAATAAGTAATCTATATTCTGCACGGGAAGTGAACATTCTGTAGGGATCAAGTACGCCTTTTGTTACCAGGTCGTCAATAAGTACACCAATATATGATTCGCTTCTAGTGAGGATGAAGGGCTCTTTTTTTTGAATATGCAATGCAGCATTTATTCCTGCCATGATACCTTGTCCTGCAGCTTCTTCGTAACCGGTTGTTCCGTTGACTTGTCCGGCAAAGTATAAGTCTTTGATATTCTTTGACTCAAGTGTAGCTTTGAGTTGGGTTGGGGGCATGTAATCGTACTCAATTCCATAGCCTGTTCGAACAATCTGAGCATTTTCAAGTCCTATTATTGAGTGCACGATATTCTCTTGCACGTTCGAAGGTAAGCTCGACGATATTCCATTGCAGTATATTTCGTTAGTAGTTAAACCTTCCGGTTCCAAAAATACATGATGGCGTTTCATGTGTGGAAACTTTACAATTTTATCCTCAATCGATGGGCAGTATCGTGGACCAATACCGGTTATTTTTCCTGAATATAGTGGTGATTTGTCTAAATTGTTTTGAATGATTTCAGATGTTTCTTTTGTTGTGTAAGTTATCCAGCAGGGGAGTTGTTGGTTTGTGATTGATTCGGTTCTATACGAGAATGGGTAGATTGCGTTGTCTCCATATTGAGTCTCAACTTTTGAAAAATCTATGCTGTTTTTGTGTATGCGTACTGGTGTTCCGGTTTTGAGTCTTTTGATTTTAAATCCAAGTTCTAAAAGATTCTCTGATAAATCATTTGATGCAAACTCCCATGCGCGGCCTGCTGGAAATGATTTGAGCCCAATATGGATTATGCCTTTTAAAAATGTACCTGCTGTAATAATCACAGCGTCTGCTAAATACTTTTCGTGTGTTGATGTTAAAATTCCAATAGCTTTTGAATTTTTTGTAAGAATCTTTGAGACTTCAGCTTGCTTGATTGCTAGATTCTGCGTTTCTTCGAGTACTTGTTTCATGTGTGTGTGATATAGTTCGCGGTCACATTGCGCACGCGGTGATTGTACCGCAGGACCTTTACTCATATTGAGCATGCGAAATTGGATCATGGATTTGTCAGTGACTCGTCCTATTTCACCGCCCAGTGCATCAACCTCACGAACAATCTGTCCCTTTGCGATTCCACCTATTGCAGGGTTACATGAAAGCTGTGCAATTGTGTCCAGGTTCATAGTCACCAAAAGCGTAGACATGCCCATACGAACACTTGCAAGCGCTGCCTCACACCCTGCATGTCCTCCGCCAATAACAATGATATTGTAGTTTTGTTTGTTCATAGTTAGTTCCAAAAAAAACCCCTGCTGATTTTGCAGGGGTTTTTTTTATAAAAATTTTAAGCTTCTTATTCAAATAACTTTGGGTCCATAATTAGATCAATTTTGTCTTCCATAAGATCCGATGTATATACCATTTCGCCATTGTATTCGTTGGGATTTGTTGAGTTTTTACCATTGTCGTCAATTAGATAAAAATCTTCCTTATAAGAATGTTCTTTACCTTCGTTATCAGTCCATGTTCTTGTTACATATTCAAAATCTATACCATTTTCATTAGTGTCTGATTTGTAGGTATTTACTATTGGTGGATCTCTGGTTAATGAAAAGTTTGTGATATCTGTTCCATTGATTATGAATTCATATTTTGATGTATCGTATGAATTGATACCGCCTGAGTAATTTAGAAATGCCTTTTCTATTATATAGTCTGTTAGATTCGACCTGGTCTTTACATAATTTAGGGAATAGTAGTTATCATTATCTATTGTTGTTATAATGATTGGATCAAAGAAACTGTTTTTTATTGATGCCAGATCGGTCGGTAAATTTTGATTAAATTGTGATTCGTATGTGAACCAGTCGAAACGTTGGTCTCTGTCATTTAATATAACAAATTTAAATTTATCATCTGCGGGTCTTATAATATATTCTTCCAATCTTACTCTCTTTCCGAATGCATCGATCATTGTTTTGCCGAGCTGGTATTCTGCGAATTGCATTTCTTTAGCAGCAGCTGTTTGGATTTGTTCGCGGTTCATGTCGATACTCATTTCTTGTTTGATTTCTGCACGGATATTTTGTGAGCTTAGCATTGCTTTAATTATGGTTTCTTTTTCTTTTACAGGAGGCTGTCCCCACTGGTAACGGATGCGTTCATTTGGGTGTACAAGAATTTCTTCACCTATTTTTGCAAGTCTTCTTGTTGCAACGATTCCTGAGTGAACATGTACAAGTGTTGTCTTGTCTTCGAAAACTTCGATTGTAAATGCTGTTCCACGGACAGAGCAAACTGTTACGGGTGTTCTGACATTAAATTTTTCCTTTGGCTTTAATTTTTTTACAATTGCTTTAAGTTTGCCTATAAAAAGTGTGAGCGAGTTTTTGCTTTCTCCAAGTTCTGAGATTTCCACTTCACTATTTGATCCTACATTGATCTTTGTACCGTTGGGCAAAAGCAATCTACATTTTGATGCAGGTCCTGTGCGAAGAATATCTTTTGTGTGCAGGATTTCTCCTTTGTCTACCGGCTTCCAGCCGGTTTCACCGGATAATCGCGCATCAACGATTCCTGACAAAGATGTAATTTCGATATTTTTTGCAAACAATAGGTTTGTAAATAATAAGTATAAAAATATGCTGATGAGTAACTTTCTGTTTTTCATTCTATCTCTCCTCAAAATTTAATCCATAGTGAAATTCTGTATGTATCGCCAAGTTCGCCGTATGGAACCCATGCAATATCTAGACTGTATTCTTTGAACATAAAGCCAACGCCTGCACTAAGTCCATCGATCAGATCAAAGTCATTTAATGTTTTGTAGCCGATTCTGAGCGGCATGAAAAAATCGCGCATAATTTTTAGATTATATTCAGTGCCAAATCCTGCATTAACATCATTGTCATTTGGGTAATTCACATCAAGACTAAGTGTGAGTGCTTTATTACTTAGTGCTTTGTAACCTGCACCTACTTTTATATTTAACGGCAAAGGATCGCCTTCGTCAATATATTTAATTTCACTGCCGATATTTTGGATAGCTGCTCCGAGTGATAAAGGCCTGTTTTTTGGTTTGTAAAGAAAGCCTGCGTCAGCTGCAAATGTTTCTGCATCGTAATTATCGATCGTGCATTTTATGTATTTTATATTCAAGCCAAATCCGAATGCTTTGTTTAATTTAAAACCGTATGTAATTGCAAGTGCCATGTCAGTTGCATCAAATGTTCCGTCCGGTTCGTCTGTGTCCCCTGAGCGTTTTTCGATTTCTCCCGAGTTTAGGTATGATGCTGAGATTGCGAATGTTCCGAATTTTTCCGAAGGATATGCAAGTGCAAGATATTCGTAATTTATTTCTTCAAACCATATAATGTGTTGAGCCATAATTTGTTTGGTTTTAAATAATGCTATTCCACCCGGATTCCAATAGACTGCATGTATGTCATCTGCAAGAGCAGTATAAGCACTTCCCATAGCAATCGGTTTGGAACCTATTCCTATTTTTAGAAACTGGGCGCCTGTTGTTCCGACCTTGTTGTTTGCTGCAAATAGTACTTGTGAGCAGAAAGTTAGCAAGATTAAAGTACAGAGAATTTTTTTCATACTGTATCCTCCGAATTCAATAAAATTATTTTATTATAGCAAATTTTTTGATCTCCTTGTGTTTATCAGCTTTAAAAATGTATACATAAACACCGCTTGCAAGTTTTTCTCCATCGTCATTAGTACAGTTCCAGCTTAAAGTACCCAAGTCGGAACCTGTAGAAATTTCTTGTTTGTCAAACAAAGTTGCAACTAATTCACCTGCAATATTATATACTTTCATATCTGCTTTTATTTTTATAATAGTCTCACCAGGTATTTTATACCTAAAGGTTGCATTGGCGCATTTTGAAAGATTTACAGGTGAAGGATAGATATATGTTACAAATGGGCCTGTGTAAGGCGCTTGTAAAGTTACAAGACTTGCTGATGATTTTGCACTTACATTAGGTGATGAAGTATCGTCATATGATGATATTGAATAATAATATTTTGGTTCGGTAAGACCAATGTCTGTATATGATGTTTCTGCTGTAGAAACAGTAGCAATTTCTCTAAATGTAGTTGCGGCTGGTACAATACCTGATGAATTCGAAGCTGAACTTCTATAAATAATATATCCGTCACAATCATGGTCACTGACATTATTCCAGGTCAGGGTGATGGTGTTTCCATTTTCCTGGGTGATTACGATATTTTCAGGCACATTCGGTGCAGTTACGTCTGTTAATGCCTGATATTGTTTATTTAACATAGTGGATTGTATTGAGATTTTACCATTTGTTTCGTCGAGTTGACGTGCGGTTTTAACTTTTCGCCATACATTTGACGAAGTGTCATAATAATTTACATCAAGTTTATCGACTAAAGTTTCTGTTACAGTGGTTGAGGTATATTGGATCGATATTGTGGCATTTTGTTCTGCTGCAAGATCGAGCGTTGACCCTAAGACATTTTTTACTGAGAAATCATATATACCGCTTTGAGATGTATTTTGAACTTTTCGCATGCTTTTCATTGCAGCTTTACATGGATATGCACTTAATGCTCGTTTTGGCGCGCCACTTGCCGTAAGTTCACTACTGCTGACTTTTTGAATTACAGCAGTTACATTATTAGTTTCGTCTGAGCCGAATGCACCTCCTGGTAAATACATGCTTGTAGAATCACCGAGTCCCAATTTAAGTTGTCCGCCGATAAGTGGGTTGATTTTATCTTGATTGAGAGCGCTAACACCTGTTCGAACTTGAAAATATTGTGTAGTATCTTGTCCTTCCAAATCGTGTGCATATAATTTAAGTTCAAAATAATTTCGCGCATCGTCAAGTCCTGTCTCATCCAGGTAATATACTGCTTCCAGTCTATCCCTGGATTGTGAATATACCATTTCGTCGACAGGCAAAGTGCCGCTTGCATTTGAGGTTTTGCTTAGAACATTTTCAGGCGAACGTTCGAGCAGAGTCTCGGTAATAAATGTACTAACCAGGAATTTTTTGTCATTATCTGGATCACGCTTAACCTGAAGAATAAATGCAGGCGGATTATCCTGATAAATTAAATCCTGATTGATTGTTTGGTTGATGGATGTTAATTTTACTGTGAAGGTGGAGACAACAATATCTTTTCCTTCTTCTGCGACGAGTGCTAATGAATAGTCTTTGTTTGGCAAAACTCCTTTGATTTCATATGTATCGATTTCTTTGGTAATACTATCATATTTTACCGAACCAAAAACCGGGATGAATCCGAATTTCTCGATTGCTACAACCATTTCGACCTGTGAAGTTGTGATTTTTGTTTCTTTTCCTGTTGCATCTTTTCCTCGTATTTTTCCTGTGATTGTTCCGCCTTGAATGAGTGCAATAGGATTGGGCAATGTGTTAACTCCTGCTTGTATTTCGACTGTGAGTACACTGGTAGCTAGTCCTTTTGACATTATTTTCATTGTATAAGTGCCGGGTACAAGGCCTTGGATATAAAAAGTGCCGTCGGGCCTTGACATTTCTTCGATTCCGCCGATAGGATCGTTATATATTTCTCCTTGTCTTGCCAAAATTATTTGAGCGACCGGCATATTATCTTCGAACGGACTTTCGAGACTTATTCCTTCGGGTGTTGTGATGAGGCCTTCCAGGTTGGCATTTGCACGGTTTACGATAAAATTGACATCAGTTGAAAGTGGTTTGATATTGTCGCGTCTTTTTTCGCCAAATTCGACTTTTAAACCTTCACCTGCCCATGGTCTTGCTGCTGCAAGTATTTCCCAATAGTCAATATCAGGGTCAATGCCTTTGAATACATAATAGCCTTTTCCATCTGTTTTTGTTTCGATATGTACGCTGTCTCCATGACTGGATGACGGCATAGCTGCCATTCTTATATTTGGCAGGCCTTGATCGGTTGAATCGATGACTTTATTGTTGTTCGTATCCTCGACAACACGGCCGGAGATAGTAACTCCTTCGACGAGTTTTATTGGTTCGTTAGATGCTGCTATACGTGTATCATCTGTTCCGTTTTCCGGTACAATAATACCTGCAAGGGATTTACTTGCGTAAACTTTGCCTGTTTGTTGTCTTGATTCCTGGCTTTGTATACGAACAATATAATTTCCTGCAGGCAGGTTTTTTAGTTCGAATGTTCCGCTTGATAATTCTCTTGTGTCACGCCAGCTGCCTTCAACCCACGGACGTGTTTCACAGTGTATCTGGATATTAGAGTTTTCCGTTATCGGTTCACCTGTTTTCCCGTCAACGAGTTTGCCGTATATTACTGCGCCTTTTTCAAGTGTAATATCTTGTTGGGGAACATCTGTGTTAGTAACTTCGACATATTTTGTCATTACTCTGTAATTGTCATTGTATGAGCGTACTCGAATGATATATTCACCTCCTGTAATTGGCCCTATTTGGTAACTTAAGGATTGTAATTGGGTTGCTTTTTTGCCATTGACAATATTGTCTTCGGTAAATCGAAGTTCTGTGTGTACTAGTGTAGAACCATGTTTGTCGTCGGCATTATAGAGTTCTATGCCAAATGTATCAAAGTTTCCAATATCATTGGCTTTGCGTATAATTTTGCCGGAAATCATGTAGCCTTTATTGAGTTCGAAATTCAGTTGTTCGGTTTTTCCACCGGATACATAAATCTGTTTACGTACATGTGCTACATCGGGCGTGTTGTCATTATCAAGGTCACCATTAAGTTGTACGATATAAATGTCATCTGCAATTCCCTGAATTCTGTATGTTGCAGAACTTGTCCATGCCTCGACTATTTGACCCGGTACAATTTTTGTTTCCTGCATATTGAACCATTGAAATTTCAGAGGCATTGCTCCTATTTTTATTTGTGAGGTAGTTAAATCCAAATTCAACTCACTATCTTGAGTTATGATTCCTTCTATGATATTGGAAGTTCCCAGATTGAAATTTACAAATGTCGTCAAACCGTTTGCAATATTGACTCGTTCGGTTGCTTCCCCGACTGTTCCGAGTGGTATACCCTGGTCCCATTCATTCGGAGGTGTGGCATATTCATTTGCAGATACAATATATTCGCCTGTTCCAAGTCCTGAGAGTTCATAATTACCTTGCGCATCTATTGCGGTTATTATTGGTTTTCCTTCCATGCCGTTTTGCCAGTATGGAAGCTGGGCAGTTAAATAGACTTTTGTATGGTCTGAGAATCCGGATACTTTGCCTTTGATTTTTCCGGAAAATTCGGTGAATGTCAGATTTTGTGTGCTTTGTTGATCCGCTGCTACAGACACGCGTATTGGGAAATTGTCCAGTTCGAATCCGAAAAGATATGCGTGTATTTCATAAGTTCCTGGCAAAAGACCGGCAATAGTATAATTTGCCTGTGTTTGGGTTGTGCTCGTCGATAAATATACTTCCTCACCTCGTCCGTATCCTTGTTGCTGCGAATATGCGTTAATCCATACTCTGAAATAATTTCCGTCATCATGATAAAAAGTTGGTTGATTTGATGTGTTGCCATTTATAGTTATTGCGCCTGTTATACTGCTCCCTTTTGAGAATTGTATAGGCTGCGTTAGTGTTAATCCTTCTGCTGGTACTACAATATTTTCGACCTGTTTTTCAGCGTACTCCTGAGTTCGAATATGTAAAGTATATGTGCCGGGCAGTATGTTGCTTATTTCAAAGCTGCCGCTGCTTTTACCTACTTCGATACGACCCCATCCATGTGAAAAGTTTCGGTCGTCACTGGAACGAGCTCCTACATCAATATGAATCTCATTTAAAGCGGTTTCACCTTCAGGCAGTTTTACATCGCCTTTTAAGGATGCGGCTTTTGAAAGTGAGAAATCCAAAGTGCCGCCTTGGGCAGTTACTTCGATAGTTTGTGCTTGGCTGACGAATCCTTCGGCTTCTGCTTTGACTTTGTATGTTCCGGGTGGCAGATTTATTTCGTACGTACCGGTTGTTGTTCCGGAATAAATTTGAAAGTCGCTCCAACCATGATTCGGACTTCTTTCCGACCATGCATTTACCCATCCGTGAAGCTGGTTTTGCACATTGCCCCAACGATCTGTATATGCTGTGAATGTTTCACCTAGACTGATTGTGCCGTTCAAAGCTCCGCCTTTTTTCATTGTGAAATCAATATTAGTTGCGCCTGTTAATCCGACACTGACATTTTCTTTGTGAGCGCTTGTGAATCCTTTGGCTTCGACATTCATCCAGTAAGTGCCGGGTTTGACACCACTTAAGATATAATCACCATTTGCATCTGTGAATGTATCCCTCCATAAATCTGGGACGCTTAATTGAACACGGCCTCCCTCTAGTGGAAATGTTCGGGTCGAACCTTCGAGCATGTAAATTACGTTTCCGGAAACTTGCAAGCAATCGAGGGTTATTGTTGAAACAACCTGATCGTATACAAATGTTATTTCAGGGTCATCCCAATGTGATTTGCTTATGATTTGCAGTTTTGCTTCATAATCGCCATTTGGAACGATTTTCCAGTTGCTGTCCCGTCCTTCCCACATGATTTTTTCGCTGTAAGTTATATTTTGCATAGAGTTTGAATTATTTAGCCAGTTTTCGTAAGTCCAGTCACTGGTTTGTGCTCGGATTTTGTCGAGCTCCTGCCAGTCTAGAACCTCTCCTTCATAAACCGGGTTACCATTTTCATCCCAGCGCACTTTGCTCCAGTCAAAAGATTTGAATAGGCCGTCTTTATTGGTGTCTATAATAAGTCTGTAGCTGCCTGCATTGTATGTATTGGGTGAAAGGTTTGTAACTTCTATATCAAAACTGATTTCAGAGAAATCATTTAGACCGTCGTCATCCGGTGTAATTGTGTCTGAGTAGGTGATATTTGATACATTATAAGATGCTCCTGGTGATATTTTGATGGGGCTTGCCCATGATGCCAGTTCATTCAAATAATATGTAGAACCATTTGGATAAAAATTTATCCACACTTCTTCAGGTTCCGATGTTACGTTACTATTTGTAAATTTTAACCGGTATTGCTCATTTGGAATTACTGAGAAATTATCCAATACAAAATTGTAGTTACTGGTTCCGGTTGTCCAGGTAGCAGAAGATACGTAAGTTGCAAGGACTACGTCGTCGGAATAGTCCCAGTTTCCTTTTGTATCATAAAGTTTTACTGTAATTCCGCCATAAGGGCTTTGTGTTGAACTACTATAAACAATTTGGCCTCGAAGTTCTATGCTAGACGGTTCTGCAAGGTCAATGTTAATGTAGTCTATGATCATTCCTTCATTTACCCAAATACTCCATGGGCTTCCATAGAAACCTTGTGGTTCATCGGAATCCGGATTATTGTTATTGTTTAGATCAATATATGCTTGTATAAAGTAAGATCCTTCCAAAAGATCAGGGAGCTCATAACGCTCATTTGTTAGTTTGAAGTTTGAAGTATCCGGTGTAAAGAGTTCGTAAGTTCCGAGTGTAATTGTGCTGTCGGGCGATTCGTCTATATTGTTGCGCCAATAATTTACACGTACTGGGCCGCTACTTGTTCCGACATAATTCAAATAGCCTTTGACTGAGCCGTTTCCGGAACTTGCTTGTTTTAAAGTAATATCAATTCCTATGATTGACGAATCACCCAAAAATATGGAATCTGCAATATCATCGTTATTCGGATCATATTTTCCTTTTGGTTCGTCAGGGTCAGGGTTGTAATTTCCGTTTAGATCAAGGTATGCTCCAAGATAATAATATTGCTGGTTTGCAAGTCCTTTCATTAAATAGGTACCTGTTGAATCTATTTTGATGTAGCCATTATAAGCGCCTTGCATGGTAGAATCGGTAAATGCGCCAATGTGTACGCCACTGCCAAGGTCCGTGATTCCTGTTATAGATGGGTCCAGACTAATGGTTCCTTTGAGTGTATCTCCTGTATCTATTGTGCCGGGATCATTGATTGTAAGTTCCAGACCAGTTGAACCTGATTCTGATGAAAAGTATAAGGGATTAGATACATACATGCCAAATGGTTCGTTCAAGTCATTGTAAACATTGTCATTGTCTTTATCAATTAATGCAAATACGGAATAATTTAAACCTACGGTGAGTGAGCTTATAGAAAACGCATAAGAACTTGTGCCTTCTGTCATTGTGATATTTGTATATTGTTCTACTGTAAAAATATCACCGCCTGTATTTACAAATACTTTGAGTGTGCCTGTAGCTGTTCCACCATAGTTTACAGTTCCGGAAATTCCGGCTCGTACTAAATTCAGATTGAGGTTTTGGGTGGTTGTAGAGGTTGCAAGTACTGCAACAGGGCCCGGTGTATCTTTGAATATAGGTAGTTCATCACCCATACCATTATTATCACTATCAACCCATGCTTTCATATAATATGTACCTGTATTGATTTCAACATTGTAAGCAATAGGATATGATTGAGGCGGTTCGTAATTGAATGTTCGAACAGGGGTGCCTGTGAATTCGGAATTATTCCAAAATTCCATAACGATCCGTTCGGCAAAAGTGGTCGTTGAAAAGTTTTCGACTGTTATATTGCCAGAAACAAATCCTGTTTGTGGTTCGTCTGTGATTTCTATATCAATATTCGATGTTGTTAAACTGGTAGTTACGGACACTGGCAAACCACTGTCTCCCAATTCGGTTGTAGTATAAAGACCTGCAACATCAATGTTATCATCAAAGCTATAATTTCCATTTGTATCAATGTAGGCGGCAACATAGTGCAAACTTCCCGTTGAAACATATGGGATAGTGTATGAGCCTGGTGAGTCAATGACAGTTTGTGCTATAGAGTATACAAATGGATCAGTTTCTGCTGGCAAGCTTGAGAATACAACTACATAAACTTTGCCTGTTTCTGTACCGGAATATGAAACAGTGCCTGCGATTGATCCAAATTCTGAAGCAGGTTTTACATCAAATAAGACAGATGTTCCTATCTCAGAGAAGGTGTCATTACCATCTGTGTCCGAATATATTGTAAATTCCATGTTTGCTTGCGCAATATCAGGAGCTTTTGATACAGCGCTCTGTGAGCTCGTAGGATCACCGATTGTTACATTGATGGACTCGCTACTTGCAATTATAGAGTCTGTTACAACCTTTATATATCGTTCGTTAACAATAGTTGTAGTCAGGTTTGCGCTGGTCTGGCTAGTGTTAGCTGTAACGTAGCCAGGTGCAGTGGAAAAGGATACTTGAGGGTTTGTCCAGCCATGTGGGACAAAGACCTTGATACCGCCATTTGCACTAAGAGTATTTGGTCCAACGGTATAATCGATCTGTATTGTGTATGTATTGTTAGCAACTGCAAATAGCTCTGAAGAGTTTAACATACCATTACCGGAACCATCACCATCAATTGCAAAAGCAAATGTTGACATGCAAAAAACGAATACTGAAAAAGCGAAAATTTTTGTTATTAATTGTTTTATTTTTTTCATTAATAACCTCTCCTTTTTTTTCGTTTTCAAAGATGCCCAAACCCACGTATCTTTTGTGAAAGAAAGCATATAGATTTTTATTTGCAATTGAATTTTTTGCGATTTTTTTTATTTTTCTTTAACACGCACCCACCATACGGGGCGAAGACGTCGCTCCCGGTGGTCGCTTAAATAGCAATAAGGGAAATAGTAAACCACTTGTTCCATAGACTGTAAGCTTCGCTTAACCTTTTGTTATTTGGATTTTGTAATCCGTCCTCGTGAAGACGGGGATGGGACTCGAGGACATGTTTGTAATTTCCATAGGTTGGGGCACAAGCTTCGAGAGGCAGAGAATAGAGGAAGCTCTATCATAAAGTAGTAAAAAATATTCTAAAAAAGACACCTGCGCCAACACCGGCTGTAATATTAACTATTATATTTAGCTTATTAAAATTTAAAGCAAGTAAAGATTTTTTGTAAATGACCAGTCTGGGAATAAGTGCAAAAGGGAAAAGAATCCATAAGTAACCAGGTAATAAAAAGAAACTCATGATCACAAATCGTTCTGTGATGCCAAAATATTTTTCTTTAGCTTCAATTTTGGAAGTTTTGTAGATGAAAAGTTCAAGATAGTAGATCAATATAGTTGTGAAGCTGGTGATTAAAATAATTATTGTCAGTATAATTATCCATGTATTTACATATGTATATTTTAGTTTTGAAAAAGATAATTTGTATGCAGCTATAATTGCTAGTATATGCAGTGATTGATCAAGCAGGAATGCAAAAATATTATTCATTCTAGGAAATTTTTTGATGAATAATATTCTCAGATAATCTATGAGAAAATGAGAAATCCAAAGCAGTATAATGACGAACCATATTTCAGAAAGATATTTAATGGTAAATGCAAAATATACGAGGAGTATAATAATTGAATGCGCAACTAATCCAAAAAAATGTTTACTTTTCCAGTATGCTACTTTATTTGTTTGTAAAGTGAAATCGCCGAGCAAATGCGCACACAAAAGATGCCAAAGAATGTCCATTCAATACTCCTACGAATAATTTGTTTATAATTTAAAAAATTATAATATAATTTTTTAAATTATGTTTTGGACAAAAGGACTACATTTATTTTAAGCCATAGAGCTTCATAAGGAGTCTGTCCAATGTCCCTTTATTCCCTATTAGTTGATTTAGCTTAAAAGCTACTGTCAATCGGGAGATCGGAAATAGGGACTATTTTTTAACTTAAGGAGGTTTTACCCATGCCAAAAGTTTTTATCGGTATCGACGTTTCTAAAGATTCTTTTAATTGCTCCCTCATTAATTCGGAGCTTAAAAATCTTTTTTCTAAAGAATTTTCCATGAATTCAGAAGGGTTTAACAGTTTCAAAAATATTATCTCCCAATACACTGATTCTGTCATCGCCCTAGAATCCACTGGATCGTATCACACTAACATACTCTCTTTTTTGCTTTCTTTTAAAAAAGAAGTTTGTTTAGTGAATCCTGTTCTTATCAAACGTTTTTCAAATACCATTAGTCTTAGAAAAACTAAGACTGACGAAATTGATGCCAATATTATTGCTAAATTCATTTGCAAAAATATCGAGCATATTTCTTATTTCTCTATCTCTAATTTCGATGAAGTAAAAGCTCTTGCCAGAACCAGAGAAAATATCTCTAAAAACATTGCTAAAACTAAAACTCACCTTAAAATGCACCTTAATATTGTCTTTCCAGAGCTACTTCAGTTCAATGTTTTTACTGACACATTTTTAGCTATCATCGCAAGTTTTCCTACTGCTGAAAATATTCTTTCTGCTAAAAATAGCTCCATACAAACTATTTTAGATTCCATCAAAGGTAGAGCTGCTAATATTTCCGTTTCAATTATTAAAGAACTTGCTAAAAAATCTATCGGTAACTCTTCCGAAACCTTAGCTAAAATCATCCAACATGATGTCAAAACTCTTATTTTCTTTAACAAACAGCTTAAAGATATTACTGATGATTTCATCGATAATATTAATAAATATAAAAAGAACGATCTTGATATCCTTAAATCCATCAAAGGCATTAGTGATATTACTGCTTGTCACTTTCTTGCGGAAATCAAAGACATCAAAAATTTTGCCACAAAAAGCAAACTTATTGCTTTTGCTGGTACTGATCCTGCTGTTCGACAATCTGGAACTTCGCTTCATGCTAGAGGCAGAATCAGTAAAAAAGGCTCTAAATCTTTACGACGTTACCTCTATCTAATGGCTTCTGGCGTTATGAAGTTTAATCCTTATTTCAGAGCCTATTACGATAAAAAAAGAGAGCAAGGCATACAACACAGAAAAGCCATGATTGCTCTTGTTAATAAACTTCAAAGAACTATTTTTGCTCTACTTACAAAACAGGAGTTTTTCATTATGCCTGAGTTTAATTATTTATAGTTGACTCCTTAATTTCCAAAACTATGGGGCAGTGATCAGAACCCATTACATCCCTCAAAATATACGAGTTTTTCACTTTCTTTCTAAATTTATCGTCTACAAAAAAATAATCTATCCGCCAGCCAACATTATTTTTTCGAGCATTAAACATATATGACCACCAAGTATAATTGTCGGGCTCATTATTAAACATCCTGAATGTATCCACATATCCATAATCAGTAATTTTATCGAGCCATTCTCTTTCAATCGGAAGAAAACCCGTATTCTCTTCATTTTGTTCTGGCCGTGCCAAATCAATTGGTTTGTGCGCTGTATTGTAGTCTCCACAAATTACAATGTTTTTGGCAGCTTTAAGCTTATTGCAAAAATCAAATAAATCTCTATAAAAATCCAGTTTATACTCGAGTCTACCCATATCCCTTTGTGCGTTTGGAAAGTATACATTCAGCAAATAATATTTTTCAAATTCTGCAATCTGCACTCGACCTTCATAGTCATATTTGCTTATCCCAAATCCATTTTCCACATCAAACGGCTTCTTTTTAGTCAAAATAGCTGTTCCACTATAACCTTTGCGTTCTGCATTATTCCAAAAAATATTGTATTTCTTACTAACCTCATCCAACAACTTTTGCACATCTTCAAAATGCGCTTTCACTTCTTGTAAACAGCACACATCAGGACATTCGGACTCCAAAAAATCCAAAAACCCTTTTTTAATACAGGCTCTAATGCCATTAACATTCCATGATATTATTTTTGTCATCTAGTAATTTTACAAAATATGAAGATTTGCAGCAAGTTGGGAGAAAAAATTGAAGTGATTATGAAATATGAAATTAGTTTTTTCTTATTTAATTAAAATTTTTATACATCCTCATGTCCGCTAAAGCTATAGTATTCTTTCCCTGCAATAATAATATGATCCAAAAGTTCGATATTAATAGTTTCTAATGCATTCTTAATCGATAATGTAACTTCTTGATCATGTTTAGATGGCTCAAGTGAGCCACTGGGATGGTTGTGCGAAATAATAACGCCAACTGCATGATGATGCAGCGCTCTTTCCACTACTTTCCGAGGATAAACAATTGCTTCATTAACAGTTCCTGTCTGAACTTCCTCTATACAAATTATTGCGTTGCGGTTATTCAGAAAAATCGCAACAAAAACTTCATCACATTTTCCAATGAAATGTATCTTTAAATATTCATACGCTGAATCCGGCGAATCAATTACATCAATATCACGCGTTCTTTCTAAAAGCATAAACTCCGCAACATCTTTCAACAACCTTAGGAACAATGCGCTATGTTGTCCAACACCTTTGACCTTCATTAGATCTTGAATATCAGCAGATAACACACCTCCAAAAGATTTAAATTCCTCCAAAAGTCTTTTAGCTAATGGTTTTGTATCCAAACGAGGCAAAGCATATGAAAGCGCAAACTCTAGTATCTCATAATCATTCCAACCAATTATTCCATAGTGCTGATATTTTTCTTTAATTCTATGCCTGTGTCCAAAATGTGTAAAATGATTGTCCATTTTTTACCACCTAAATTTTGCAGATGCGTATAATCATGCATTCGCAATTATATTAAATATATCATTCAAATCATCTGATCTGACATTGTGCGATACTATATTCGCAAGTTCCTCATTTGAGGAATTTAAACCTACCGAATAACCCGCAATTTTTGCACACTCAATGTCATTATGTCCATCGCCAATATAAATAACTTCATTCAAACCAATACCAAACTTATTTGCAATCATCGAAAGCATATGATGCTTTTGTTCATCATAAACATTCAAAACCACATCACCTGTCAATTGCAGCCCATCGTCTAACAATTGATTTGTCAGAACATAATCAAACTCTATTTGTTTACTTATTCTTTTAGCAATATATTGCAGTCCGGTCGATAAAAGAGCTATTTTATATTGTTCATTCTTAAATTTTAAAAGAACGTCCACACAGTTATCAATTAGTTTAATATTATTAAATATTTCTTCAACAAAATCAACATTCAACCCTTTCCAAAATTTAGATTCTTCCAAACAGAATGTCTTGTAGTCAATTTCACCCTGCTTATATACAATAAGAAATTGTTCAGCTTTATTTTCCCATGTATTTATCTGCTCATGGATATAACGCCACGAACTATCGTGGTTCGTCAGTGTACCATCAACATCAAAAACAACCATTTTATACTTCATGTCATGCCCCTGCCAATTGACCGCATGCTGCAAAAATATCCTTGCCTTTTGATTCACGCACCGTTACAGTTACATGTCTTTTCATAAGGAAATCTGTAAACTTTTGCACTGCTTCTGCGTCCGGAACAAGCTTTGTACTTTTCGTAATCGGACTGTATGGTATCAAATTCACCTTTGCCTTAAGTTTTTTTGCTATATCAACCAAGCCACTTGCATCGGAATTTGTATCATTAACATCTTTCATAAGTATATATTCCAAAGTTATCTGCCGGTTAGTTTTTTCATAATAGTGGATCGCTGCTCGAACTAATTGGTCAAGTGAATACATTTTTGCAATTGGCATAATTTTTGCACGTACGGTTTGGTTTGCTGCATGCAAGGATATCGAAAGATTAATCTGCAGCTTAAAGCTTTTAAGTTTTTCAATCATTGGAACCAATCCACTTGTTGAAACTGTAATCCTACGCGCTGCAAAGTTTAGACCATTTGCATCATTTAAGATTTGGATAGATTTCGTAACATTTTCATAATTATCGAGCGGCTCACCCATGCCCATATAAACAATATTTGTGATCTTATATTTTTTCACAAACACAAAGTACATCACCTGCTGCAAAATCTCACCAACTGTCAAATTTCGTCCAAAGCCTCGCTTGCCGCTTGCACAGAATGCGCACGAAAATTTGCAGCCAACTTGAGTCGATATGCACAGTGTATTTCGATTTTTGACAGGAATCATGACAGTTTCAATATAGTGTTTATCTTTAAGTTCAAACACAACCTTTTCAGTATCATCCTCTGACAAAAGTTGATTCTTTGGCAGAAGTTTTCCCGAATAAAAATGTTCTCTCAATTTATCTCGAAGCTCGCCCGGGATATTCAACATCTGTTCAAAATCCTGTACCCCTTTTTTATAAAGCCATTCAAAAATCTGTTTCGTACGAAACTTTTGTGCAGAGATTTTCACAATAAATTTTCCAAGTTCATCAAAACTTAAATTATAAATATCTTTTTTAATCATAAACCAAACCTTTTAATTTAATTATTTCATTTGTATAATTATTTATTATTCTAAATATTCGTCTTAAAAACAAGGACTATCACATGAATTCAATATTCGTAACCGGTACAGATACAGGTTCCGGCAAAACAATTGTAACCGGTTTACTTGCCAAATATTTAGCTGATCAAGGACTAAAAATTATTACTCAAAAATGGATACAAACAGGTTCAAAGGGTTTTCCGGAAGATATTACAGTGCATTTAAGACTCATGGGAAAATCAAAATCAGACGTAAAAAACCTACTAAAATATATAAATCCCTACTGTTTTAAATTCCCTGCTTCACCTCATCTTTCTGCAAAACTCGAAGGTAAAAAAATTAATTTAAAAAAAATAATAGACTCTTACAACCACCTAAAACAATCTTTTGATTCTATCATCGTAGAAGGATTAGGTGGAGCACTAGTACCATACAACAACAAAAACATGGTAATTGAGATCACAAAAAAACTTAAAATACCTGCAATCATCGTTGCAAAAAACCAATTGGGATGTATTAACCACACATTAATTACTATTGAAGCTCTCAAAAAAAGAAATATCAATATTCTTGGTATTATTTTCAATGATCATAATCCAAAGAAAAAAGATATAGTAAAAGATGATAATATGAAAATTATTCAAAAACTATCAAAAGTGCAATATCTTGGTTCTCTACCATGGACATCTAATATCAATATATTGAAAAAATCTTTTAAGCCAATCGGGGGGAAAATAGTTAGCAAGTTACGCACAGTAAAACATTAAAGCTATATCTCTGGCTTTGTATGTATTAGACTTTTTTAAAAAAATCTCAAACATAGTTTCTTTTATCCACTTTGTGCATTCTACTGATGCAAAAATTCCATGATTAAATATTTTAAAAAATAAATTTTTTAATACATCACTAGAAGATAAAATAGTGTGGCTTATGTGGGAAGAAAAACTTTTGTCCTGTTTTTTTCTTAATTTGATTCCATTCATATACTCTAAAATTATACTCATACCTAATTTCACAGTTACTTCTTCTTTATCAAGATCAGGTATGATTTCAAAAATACCTAAAGAACGAAATTTTGGATTCATGCCTGCATTTTTGGCAAGAGAAAGCACTGTACTCTTTGACAAACCTGCTTTTTCATCTGCTGGAGCGCTGCACCCCGGAGCTTGATATTTATTCACAACATCAATACAAACTGACAAATGACCTGCATCTACACCATACCCCACTTCAGATAACAATTTCTCTATAAGTTTATCTTCTTCTCCTGGCTTCATATCTTTAAACTCCTGTTCATAAAAAATCTTAGTCACTCCTTTGTTTCTCACATATTCTTCCAAATCTTTAGCGGATTTGTTTTTGCAATCTATACCAACAAATGCTGCATTTTGACTTGGAGTATGCTCATTTTCTAAAAAATACCAAAAAGATGTACCGCTATTTGGTCCACAAGGTCTTCCACCTCCATAATTAGGCGATTTAGTATCAAAATGCTGGTCACAATTTATAAAACCTAATTTCTGATCCACAGATGCAAAAGCCGCATTAAATGGAAATGCCAGCCCATGATCTCCACCGATTTGAATAAAATTAATATGAGGATTGATTTCCAACAATATCGAAACTACTAATTTGATTGATTCGTAGGTTTCATAAATAGCATCAGGGAAATTAACTGTTTTGCCGTCTTTATTTTTGAGTGTGGTTTTGTTCTTAGCTTTAGGGATTTTTATATGGCCTAGATACACAATTTTTAAGTCTTCATATTTTTTCAAATCTCTTTCAAACAATTTATTCATCACAGATTCCGGAGCCTTTTCCGAACCCGGATAGCCTAAATTTCTCTGCGTACCTATACTGTCAGGTGTGCCAACTAACACAATATCAGCATCCTGCAATAATTCATGCACATTTGTTTTCCCATCCCAAACTATTATTTCATTAGATTTATATTTATTTGATTTACTAATTACCCGAGATTTTAAAATTGCATTATCAACAGTTTGCTTCAATCTTTCCATGTCTTCAGTTGAATAATCCAACTTTTTAAATCTTCTATATAAATCTATATATTTTTGTAATTCATTTTGTTCGGGAAGATTCCCATATCTATTTCTTTCACCTTTTACCTCTTTCGCAAACACACTAATTAATTCCAATGTATTAGCAGAGTCACTACAATATATATAAGAATTTAAATCAATGAAAATTAATGCTGCCAATAATATTTTTACAATAACTGTTCTAAACATATTTTCTTCCCTAGGTTCATTTTGTAAAATTAAAGATATTTATAATATCAAAAAAATAATTTAAAATACTAATGAATATAGTTTCATGAGTAAAAAAATGACAAAAACAAAAAATAAATATTATGTATATATACTTGAATGCTCTGACAAAACACTCTATACAGGCTATACAAACAACCTAGATAAACGCATCCAAACACATAATGAAGGCAAGGGCGCTAAATACACACGAGGTCGCTGCCCTGTGAAATTAAAATGGTCTAAGAAATTCAATAGCCTCGGCAAAGCTCTGAAAGAAGAATGTAGGATTAAGAAGTTGGAGAGAAAGGAGAAGAAAGAACTAATCCGGATGCTGGGTCAGACCGTACATGAATGAAATATATCTTTAGTTTTATCATATCAACCTAAGCTAATACATCTGACGCAGCATCCAGCACCACCACCAAACACTCGAAATCTCCCCACACAAACCATTGAACTTTTCCCACCAAAAAGTACAATAATAGGACTTAATTGAAAATAAAGAGGTCAAAGACATGAACAAACACTTAAAAAACGACAAAAAGTACATATGGCATCCATATACTCAGATGAAAGATCATGAAAAGGATCCGCCGATACTTATTGAAAGAGCGAAAGGATTGAAACTATATGACGATAAAGGCATCTTTTACTATGACACAATCTCCAGCTGGTGGTGCAATATTCATGGTCATAATCATCCAAAAATCAAAAACGCTATTAAGAAACAACTCGATAAGTTTGAGCATGTGCTTTTTGCTGGTTTTACTCATAAACCTGCTATAGAACTCGCTGAAAAACTCATCAAACTTACACCAAAACATCTGACAAAAGTATTCTTCTCAGACAATGGTTCAACTGCAGTTGAAGTAGCACTCAAAATGTCCCTCCAATATTGGCAAAATCAGAAACAGCCACAGAAAAAATATTTTGTGAATTTGGACATGGGTTATCACGGAGATACAACCGGGGCTATGAGCGTGAGCGGACTAGGGCTTTTTAATAAAGCCTTTAAAACATTGTTTTTTAAATCCTTCAAAGTTTCCACGCCATATTGCTATAGATGCCCTATGAAAAAAGAACTCAAAACTTGCAATATTAATTGCATAAAACCACTTGAAACACTTTTAAAATCCAAACACAAACAAATTTGCGGAATAATTATAGAACCTCTTGTATTGTGCGCAGGTGGAATGATTGTTTATCCAAAGGAATATCTTGAAAAAATGGCAAAGCTTGCAAAAAAATATAATGTACATCTTATCCTAGATGAAATCGCAACCGGGTTTGGTAGAACCGGCAAGATGTTTGCATTTGAACATGTGAAAAATATTGAACCTGACTTTGTGTGCATATCAAAAGGCATAACATCCGGCTACTTACCAATTGCAGCAACTCTAACAACAAATGAGATTTTTTCAGTTTTTTACGATGATTATTCTGCAAAAAAAACTTTTTATCATGGTCATACTTATACAGCAAATCCTCTTGCATGCGCTGCTGCAAATGCAACAATCGATCTTTTTAAATCTGAAAAAAGTCTACAAAATGCAAAAAACTTGCAGCCACTTTTAAACAGCTTTTGCAAAGAAATAAAAGATAATAAATTTGTTGGTGATGTGCGACACCTTGGAATGATCGTCGGAATTGAGATGGTAAAAGATAAAAAAAACAAACGCGGTTTTGATTTTACCGATAGAATTGGTCAAAAGATTTATAAATATGCATTACAAAACAAACTTCTTTTAAGACCACTTGGAAACATTATTTATTTGTTTCTACCACTTTCCACAACAAAAAAAGAACTCGCTTTTATTCTCGATAAAACTAAAATGATTCTAAATAATTTGGAAAATATAAATGAAAAATAAAAAAATTTTTTTATCGCTTGGAAGCAGCCAAGGCACTAAAATTCGCTATGTAAATTCTGCAATTGCTTTATTAAAAAAACATAACGATATAAAATTCATAAAAAAATCTTCCTACTATTTAACTGAACCTGTTGATATAGAATCTACTGGTTGCTTTATTAATAATGTTATTGAAATTGAGACAAATTTGGATGAGATTGAACTTTTAAGAATTACCCAAGAGATCGAAAAAGAACTTGGCAGAACTGCTAAAGAAAAAAACATGCCAAGAGTAATTGATATTGATATAATAGCATTTGGAGATAGAATACTTGAAACTCAGAATTTGACATTACCACATCCTCGAATGCACAAACGGTTATTTGTGCTTGATCCTTTAATGCAGATTAAGCCCGGTTGGAAGCATCCAAAACTTGGTAAAAAAATTAGCGCACTCAAAAAAGAAATTAAAACTAACGAAAAAGTTATAAAACTACAAACATGGAGTGAATTTGATGAATAAGATATCACCTCAAATATTAAAAAAAATGAAAACTGACAAAGAAAAAATTACAGCTCTAACATCTTACAACATCACTACAGCCAAACTTTGCAATGATGCAGGCATTGATATAATCCTCGTCGGAGATTCAGTTGGAAATGTTGTGCTTGGATATGCAAATACAATCCCTGTCACAATGAGCGACATGATTTTCTTCACAAAGATCGCTAAACGTACAAACCCAAACAGCATGCTAGTAAGTGACATGCCGTTCATGTCATATCAACCATCGAACGAAATAGCTGTTCGTAATGCCGGTCGACTCATCAAAATAGCTGGTGCAGAAGGCGTGAAAATCGAAGGTGGATCCGAAATGCTCGAACGCATCACAAAAATAATTGAAGCAGGTATCCCGGTTATGGGGCACTTAGGTCTTCAACCCCAATCTGTTTACAAAACAAGCGGATATAAAGTGCAAGGTCGAGTAGCATCAGAAGCGGACAAAATTATTGCTGATGCAAAAAAGCTGGAACAATCAGGTGCATTCTCCATTGTGTTGGAATGCATACCCGAAGAACTTGCAAAAGAAATCACTGAAAACATATCAATCCCAACTATCGGAATTGGTGCCGGTAGATACACTGACGGACAAATACTTGTAACCGAAGATATAATAGGTCTCACCCAAGGCAGTAAAAAATTCCTCAAAAAATATGCGAATATTTATGAAGAAATCCAAACTGCAATCAAATCCTACAAAAATGACGTAAAAAGTGGAAAATTTCCGGAAGAAAAGAATTGCTTCTAACTCTTCAAACTGACTGAATTTAACTAAATATAGTCAATTAATTGACCGTATTTAGACAAATTTGGTTACTTTGAGCTAAAATCAATTGACAAACTGACTGAATTTAGTATAATTTAGTCAGTTTAATAACCGTATTTAACTAAAAGGAGTCAGTTATGTATATTTATCAAAAACAATTAGAAAACACTATAAAGTATTTTTCTCCAAATAAAGTTCTTGTAATTTATGGACCCAGACGTACAGGAAAAACTACCCTTCTGAAACATTTAGTAAGAAGAATAAATAAGAAATATATTTTTGTTTCAGGTGAAGATATAGGTATTCAAGAACAATTAAGCAGTCAATCAATAGAAAAATTAAAAGCTTTTATAGCTGACAATGAATTTTTAATAATTGATGAAGCTCAAAAAATAAACAATATTGGTCTCAATTTAAAACTCATAGTTGATCACATCCCAAACATTAAAATCATTGCAACCGGCTCTTCTTCATTTGATCTTGCAAAACACATAGGCGAACCACTAACAGGAAGAAAACATACGCTCAAGATATTTCCTCTATCTCAAATGGAACTTAATACAATTGAAACAAAACATGTAACAGATTCAAAACTCGAAGAACGTTTAATATTCGGTTCTTATCCGGAGGTAATCATTTCAAAAAATAATGAACAAAAGATTTCTTACTTAAAGGAAATTGTAAATTCATATTTATATAAAGATATTCTGGAATTAGATGGAATAAGAAATTCTGATAAAATATTAAGACTTCTTCAACTTCTCGTATTCCAAATTGGCAAAAAAATTTCCTTTAATGAATTAGGGACACATTTAGGAATGAGCAAAAATACTATTGATAGATATTTGGATTTATTAGAAAAAACTTTTGTAATATTCAAATTACGTGGATTTAGCAGGAATCTTAGAAAAGAAATAACCAAAAATCATAAATATTATTTTTATGATATTGGAATACGCAATGCTTTAATCAATAACTTTAATCCATTATCAATGCGAGACGATATTGGTATGCTATGGGAAAATTACATTATTGCAGAACGAATCAAAAAGCAAGAATATGTAAATATCTATAGCAACAATTATTTTTGGCAAACATATGATCAAAAAGAAATTGATTTTATTGAAGAAAGAGAAGGGAAGTTGTTCGCTTTTGAAATCAAATGGAAAGAAAGCAAAGTTAAAATCCCAATTGACTGGCAAAATAATTACAAAAACTCTGAATTTAGTGTCATAACGAATGAAAATTATCTTGATTTTATTTCTTAATCCCTAAGTGGAAAATTTCCAGACGAAAAGAATTGCTTCTAAGAAAGACTTTTTATCTATTCAATAAGTTTCTTCATTCTCACAAACGCATCATCTCTTAAATTGTATTTACTAACCACTGTAAAAATAGTAACTCAATTTTCCATTAGGTTTGACTTTTGCAATTGGAAGAGAAGCATCTAAAGTTCCATTTTTAATTGCTTCAATGTATGCACGCTTTTTTTCGCCGCCGCTAATCACAATTACATTTTTTGCAGAATTAATAGTTTTTAGTGTCATTGTGATACGCGGAAACTTTGGTTCAAGAGGTGAAATTTCAATACATTTATAAATACCTTGGTCAGTATCAATAGTTTTATCATTCGGAAATAGTGAAGCAGTATGTCCATCCTCACCAATGCCTAAAAAAACAATATCGAATCTAATATCTTTTGTATTCAAATTATTTTTAAAATATTTCCTGCATTTGTGCTCATAAATAGCAACCATACTTTCAGGCTTACTAACTCTAGTGCATACCTTATTCAAATTTATATCGTCAATTTCAATATACCTAATAAATGAGTATGCAATCATATGAAAATTACTTCGCTCATCATACAAAGGAATGTGTCGTTCATCGGTTAAGAAAAAGTGTATCTTATTCCAATCAAGCTTTACCTCATTTCCTCTTTGAGCAAACTTTTCATAAAAACCTGCGGATGTTTTTCCACCAGATAAAACAATGGAAACAGTTGGTTGGTTTTTAAGAGTTTCATTTATTATCGTTAGGGTTGTCTCTACCAAATCATTTGAAAGCTCACTCATATTTTCAAATTCATAAATATTTTTCATTTAGGTTCCTATTTTGTTATCCAATCATGATTAGAATTTTTCAAAAGCTTTTTACTTGCATCAGGACCCCATGTTCCGGATTCATAATTTGGAAAATCATTAGTCGGACTTGATTCCCAATATGCAATAATCGGATCAACTGCCTCCCACATAGCCTCAACACCATCTTGTCTAACGAACAATGTGAGATCACCTTTCATACAATCAAGAATCAATCTTTCATAAGGAGGATGCGTTTTTTCTTTGAATACATCTTCATATTTAAAATCTAAATGTATTGGATAAATACGATTGATCGCTTCCGGCGACTTCACACCTAGATGTAAATTGATTGCTTCATCAGGTTGAATTCTTATGATCAAAACATTAGGTTCTATGTTTTCACATTCCTTACCAAACAAACGTAATGGCGGTTGACGAAATTGTATACAAATATCAGTACAGCGTTTCGGCATACGCTTACCAGTTCGCACATAAAACGGCACATTTGCCCAACGCCAATTATCAACATAAAGCTTTGCTGCAATAAATGTAGACGAAACCGAATCTTGCAACACCTTTTCTTCCTCTCGATATGAAACAACATGTTTATCATTAACAATCCCACTATCATATTGACCGATAACAGTATTTTTACTTATATAATCATTATCCATTTTTCTAATGGACCTAAACACTTTCACCTTTTCGTCACGAATAAAATCTGCACTAAATCCAACCGGCGGCTCCATTGCAACAAGCCCAATGAGCTGCATAATGTGGTTCTGCATGATGTCGCGCACAACACCTGCTTTTTCATAAAAAGCGCCCCTATGCTCGATCCCAATATCCTCTGCAACTGTAATTTGCACATTATCAATGTACCTATGATTCCAAAGAGGTTCAAAAATACTGTTTGCAAATCTAAAGAACATAATATTTTGAACTGTTTCTTTTCCAAGATAGTGATCTATTCGATAAATTTGGTTTTCATCAAATGCTGCCAGAAGAGCCTGATTTAATTTTCTAGCAGTTTTCTGATTAGTCCCAAATGGTTTTTCCACGATAATTTTTGGGCTAAATTTATCCTTACACATTCCATGCTTTTTTAGATTATCAACAATAGTTGCTGTAAAATTTGGGGGCACAGCCATGTAATAGATGAGATTAATTTTACCCTCATTATTTTTTTGTCCAATGGACTGAACTTTTTGAGATAATTCCTTAAATTTTTCCTCATCATCAAAACCGGATGCAACATAATGCAGATTCTGTTTAAAAGCCTTCCATGTTTTATCATCAAAATCCGAATCAATAAATTTATGAAAAGCTTTTTCTACAATATCTTGATATTCTTTTTCACTAAACTCCGGCATACCAAATCCAATTATTCTAAAATCCGTATCAATCTCATGTTCTTTGAAAATGTGATACAAAGTCGGCAAAAGCTTTCTTTGGCTCAAATCACCTGCACCACCGAAAATAACAATTGTAAATGGCTCGACACCAAAAACATTCGGATCTATCTCACAAACTTCAGAACTAGCTTGCGCCTCCAACACATTTAAATCTTTCGGCATATCTGCCTCCAATATCAATACTTAAATTTTACTTCAATACAGCTGCTTTTTTCTCAATATCCGTTAATAAATCCTCGAACGACTTAATAAAAGAATCAACTCCTTGTGTCAAAAGAGTTTGATAAACATCTTTCATATCTATCCCAACAGTTCCTAATTTGACCATTAGTTCATACCCTTCAGCCAAATTCTTCTCGAAATCTATCTGAAATTTTCCATGATCCAAATATGCTTTGAGTGTTGCCTCAGGCATTGTATTAACTGTATTTTTTGCAATTAGTTCGTCGATATATTTCACATCAGAATAATCCGTATTTTTTGTACCGGTTGATGCCCATAACACACGCTGTTTGTTTGCTCCAAGTTTTCCAAGATCAGCAAAATCATGTGCATTAAAAATATCAAAATACTTTTGGTATATAATCCTTGAATTACTGACTGCAGCTTGCCCTTTTAGTGTTTCATCATTCAACTTACTATCTACAAGTGCATCAATTCGACTTACAAACACACTTGCAACTGAATGAACCTCTCTTAAATCTCCACCCTCCTTATCAAGAAGTATTAACCCATCAATAAATGCTTCTGTTGTTTTTTCATATTGCTCAGGTGAGAAAATTAAAGTTACATTTATATTAAATCCTTCACCCACAAGATCTGCAATTGCCAAAAAACCTTGGTCCGTTGCCGGGATTTTTAGCATAAGGTTTTTTCGGTTCACTTTTGCATGCAGTCTTTTACCTTCCTCGATAGTTGCAATTGCATCATGCGCAAGCTTTGGATTTATTTCCAAACTTACATATCCATCCCTGCCATTTGTTGCCTCGTACAAGTCTTTAAATTTATCTGCCGCATCCTGAATATCTTTAATTGTAAGTTCGTCATAAATTTCGAATGTAGATTTCCCGGAATTTGCTTTAATGATTTCATCGTACGCACTACTTGCGCTTACAGCTTTCTGAAATATTGTGGGATTCGAGGTCATACCACACAAACCATTTTTTATAAGTTCATCTAGTTTCCCTGAATTAATAATATCCCTAGAAATATTATCAAGCCAAACACTTTGTCCATACTCTGCAAGTTCTTGTATTTTATTTTTCATAAAAGCCCTCCAAAGAATTATATTAATGTATTGAGCAATTTTACTCAGTAGTCTGAGATAAATCGAGTTTCCTTATTTTTCAAGAACTTTTTGCACTGCATCCACTATATTGATATCTTTTAAACTATATTTTGTCAAAAGCTCGTCGGGGGTACCAGATTCTCCAAAAGAATCACGAACTGCTGCCATCTCAACCGACACCAGCTTTTTCTCCTGCGCCAACACCTCACACACTGCACTTCCCAACCCGCCATGTATCTGATGCTCTTCCACTGTAACAATATGTCCTGTTTCATCAGCAGCTTTTTTAATTGCATCTCTATCAATTGGCTTGATTGTGTGCATATTAAGTACCCGAACAGAAATACCTTTTTCCTTCAGAATATCTGCGGCACTCAAACACTCTGCCAAAATCAAACCACATCCAATAATTGTAACATCTGTTCCCTCACGCATAACATTGGTCTTACCTATCTCAAATGGATCTGATTCTTTTGTTAAAATTTCTGAAGGTGGTCTGCCGGTTCTCATATACACAGGTCCTTGCAATTTTGCCATAGCATGTACTACTTTTTTTACTTCAATCGCATCACATGGGCAAACTACAGTCATTGTCGGAAGCACTCGCATAATTGCAAAATCTTCTAGACACTGCGCTGTTGCACCATCCTGCCCAACAGTAAGTCCTCCATGCGACCCAACCAGTTTTACATTCGAGTTATTAAAACAAACAGAAATTCGTATTTGATCGTACGCTCTATTGGTTAAGAAAACTGCAAAAGATGCTGCAAATGGAATAAGCCCTTCCTTACTCATACCAACAGCTTCGCCAACCATATCCTGCTCTGAAATCCCGATTTGAAAAAACCTTTCCGGAAATTCTTTTTTAAACAAAATTGCCTTTGTAGCATCTTCCAAATCCCCAGATAAAACCACAACCTTATCATTTGTTTTGCCAAGTTCAACCAAAGCTTCACCAAAACCTTCTCTAATTGCCTTCTTTTCTGACATAATCACATCTCCTTAAAATCCTACGTACTATCCAAAACCTTTGACAACACCTTAAATATTTACTTTATTTATAGACGAGAATTGTTGTTTCACTTCGTTTTTCCTTTCTAAATTC
>JBHPKP010000040.1:0-8116 GCA_042566505.1 bacterium
AAGAAAAATATAAAAATATGCATTTAATTAACGAAAATTGTATAACGCTCAAAAACTTGGAAACAGAATTACAAGAACCTCTTCAAGCAAATCCTACACCATTCCAAGTCCCTTTCGGACGAGTTTATGAATTTAAAGCTGAAGAAACGTTTCAAAATGAGCAAGAAGAATGGGAAACAGAAATAGTAGAAAAAATATTTGTCAATAGAGCTGTTTATTTACCCCAAGGAAGTGAAATAATGGTTGCATCGGATTTACATGGAGATTTGGATTCATTGCATGAACTTATTGAGCAATTTCTGGAAAAGAAAAAGAAAGACCCAAGTGTGCGTATAGTATTCTTAGGAGATTATATGCACAGAGGCGGAGCTGATTTAGAAACTCTTATAACTGCTTTTCGACTCAAACAATATTTTCCGGAAAATGTTGTCCTATTATCAGGGAATCACGAAACGCAAACCCAGCTTAACATGGGAGTAGATGGCTTCTATGGAAAAACTTCAAACTCTATTATAGACATTGGTTTAATATACGACTATTTAACACCAATTTTTGATCTTTTCCCTCTTTTTGCGGTTGAGAAAAATGGTTTGTTCTTTGTTCATGGAGGAATCCCTAACCCGGAAAATTGTACAAATGGTCAATTAGGTTTTTATAATTTTCTTGAAGGGGATCGTAATTATGTACGGGTAGAAGACGGATGGTGCGATGGAAGTCCAGTTGTTCAATTAATATGGAATTCATTTAGAGAACCCAATTATAATAATATATCTCCTCCATTTTTTCAAAAGCAAGTTGACCGAGGTCTTGCATATAGCTATGACCATAGAGCATTAAAGCTTCTAAAAGAATTAGGTATTGAGGGTTTACTTGTGGGGCACATCCATGAAAACATTGGTGACCAAGACCAAGGGGATCAAATAATGTCTGTAGTAACAAGTGGGCAAGCTATACGTGATTCTTCAACCGCACAATACTTAGTTATAGATGAAAATGCTAATTCAATAAAACGATACAATCTCGATCTCGATGGGCAAGAAACAAAGCCAACAAAAAGCATTGCGCAAAAGGAAGAGCGACAGGAACAAGAACAGAACGATTCATCTGAGGTAAAGCTGCCTCAGATGAGTTTATTGGAAAACAAGCATATTAACGATGATAATACAGAGTCTCAACAACCTCAAGAACAAGAGAGCTATGGTAATGGTTGGTGGATTAAGGATATTTTGCAAAATCTTAAGCGTCTTAAAGGTTTAGATACCATAGATATTAAAAATTGGTTAGGAAAAAATATTTCTATTGAAACAAGTAAGATTCCAAGTGAAAATTCAGTATTGAATCATGGTCATAGATTTGCTTTTAAATTGCCAGAAAACGATAATGATGATTTTTTTGCAAATATTTTTAACATTTACCCAGAGAGTATTAATACTTCTTCTTCAAAAAAAGCAATGCAAAAACGAGCTCCGCTTTTTAAAAGATGGACATTAACCCATAGGTACAAATACGGAAAGGACGGGCAGATTCAAGCAAAAAAATATAATCTATTATGGTCATTTATATTGAATTTGTGGGGGCGAATAAAAAATATATTTAGTTCACGAAAAACATATATATTCGGAATGAGAACATATCTTGGAAATAATAAGGTAAAAGGAGATTATTACATTTTTTACAAACCTTCTACACCTAAAGAAAAAGGTATTTTGGTTATAGAGTTGAAAGGTACATCACTACTAAATCCAAAAGATTCTATTTCACTTAAAATGAAAATAGGAAATGATAACTTTCATGAATACAGCATTGACAGAGATATTTTTAGATTGGGAGAATACTTATGTGCTCATAGTGATTCCGTTGGGCTAATGAGGGCAGTCGGATCTTATAAAGACAAAAAACCCTTAGAGAAATGGTTATCAGATAATCCTAACGCAGACATTGACCAGTTTTTTAGAGAAAAGTATCTAGAAGTTAGTCCATATTTGGTAAGTATGTTATTCTTAGATAAAGTTAAAGAATATTCAATGAGAGTATTTAAATATTCCAGAAATACTGTGAAACTAAGAAAAAATTTATCCCAACAAAATAAAGCAGTTTTTTATTATTTGTGCTATGTAATGCAAACTATCGCAAGTAAACAATCTGAAAATAAAATGCCTCCTAGTAATTTGACGAAGGTCATAGCTGCACTTTTTCTTCCAGAAAATACACACGATATCAGATTATTGTTAGAGTTACCATTTGTCTGCGCAAAATTCCTTACCCCATATTTCAACCCAAACGGCGAATACGAAATAAGCATACAAAATTCCTCTGATATTAATGAACTGAAACAGCCGTCAAAACCGATAGAACCAATAACCGCCCTAACGAAAAAGCATAATGATTTTCTAGGAAAAATCTGTTCTGAAGCTACTGTCGAAGAATTGCAGGAATTAAAAGAATCAAAAGACTTGGAAAAAAAGTATGAAATAATGATAAAAATATTGGAAAGGTTATACAGTAAGAAGAATTTTCGGAGTGAAGATACTGAATCGGAGACTTTTATTGGAGAGTTGAAAGCAGCTATGGAAAGATTGCAAAATGCTAGTTATATCTTTGTCAACAATAATGAAGAAGTGTGGGATGAAATATTAAATGATTTGAATACAATTTCCATAGTAACAGGAGAAGAAATAGGCAACGTAATTTGCGCCTTTCCGGAATTACAGCTAGCTATGGTTAATAACCTGCCAAAAGAAGGAATAACAAAGTATGATGGTTATACAATCGAACGATTTCTGAATGGCATAGTTGTTACAAGATACAATAGAGAAGGTATTGAAGAAATTACGTTTGGGCAAGAACCAACAGTTCCCGACGAGATAATCCAATATTTACTTAATAAGCAAGATATAATAATCACACGAAAAAAAGTAAAACAATTTGTAAATATGCATTTGGATTTCAGCCGAAAGCCTAAAAAACAAGACGAAATACGGTCATTTAAGCCAGGACTTACAGCAGCGTAAGATATTCATGAGCTTATACCAAGTTGCAATACAAAACAAATTCAATTTTCGTTTATTTAAGCTGCTGTAACTATTGATTTGAAAGATGTTGAGATTATGTTTTTATCTTCGAGTTCTGTAAGTTCTTTCCGGACTAATTCAAATGGTTTGCCCTGCATAATTAGCAGTTCTAAATTCCTAAAAACCTGCGTATCTATTCCGTATGTGATTGTTGCAAGTCCTCTTATATTTTCATTTGTGTTGAAATTGTTATAAAGTTTGCGAATAGCGGACACCAAATTAATACGACTTATTTCTTTGAAAGGAAGTATATCAATAGCTATTTGTTGGTTGCCATTGATTTTTAATTTCCTTGGTTCAGCTACGCTCGTACTAAAAACAACTCCTCCGAGACCGGTTATATAAGTTTCTATTTCTTTACGAGCTAGTCCCAGCCTTGCTCCGATTATATAGGTATAGCTGCTGCGCTTAGTATCTACAACTTTATAATTTTTGTTGAATATTTCGTCAGGTAAAGGTGCCTCTTTTTTTAGGTTGCCCAGCAGAATAACAGTCATTTTTTTCTTAATCGCATTTTCCGAAAGATTGGTTGCTGCTTGTAAAGTTTGTATTAAACGGGATATATTATTATCTATATATTCTGTATTTATGCTATCCATCTGACTTAGATCAATCTGCACCTGTATCATACCTATAAGTTCTTTTTGTATGCGTGCATATTCATCTCTTGCATTTGGGAAAGCTTTTAGAAGTTCGTCTGTTTTGATATTGGGGAATTCTTTGCCAAGATTCTCTAAAGCTTGCTGCATAAGTTTTTGTTCGGATGGTAATGTTAAACCACCTGATTTTATCTTTTGCAAAAATGTTATGTCTGAGCTTATTTTTTCGATGAGTGTTTTGATTGTTTTATAGTTAGGTTGGTTTAATATATTCGTGAAAGCCTGTACAGGATATCGCTTTTTCAGTTTTACGAATTCTGCCTCTACGCTGTCTCTAAATTTTTCCAATAGATTCAATAATTCTTTCGAATCCACAGTGTCAGCAGAAGCTTTGTTTATCGCAGCAAGTTCAATAGCTTTCTTGATAATTTTTACTTCGGGAGGTATGGTCATAACAGGAAAAATTTTATCGATTAAAGTTTTGAAATTTTTAGTGATACCCATCGCTGTAATCGCTAAAATAGACAATATTATAAATAAAGGAACTGATAATGCGCCAAAAGATACCATGATAATATTTGCTATTAAAAAGAAACTCAATAATATGATTATAGGTGATGAAAAGAATTTCCCTATTCCTGTAATACCGTTTTCCAAATTTAACTTTACAAACGTATCGACGGTATCGTGTGTAACATGTATTTCGGAATTTGGTATAAGGATGGGTTTTAGTGTTCTCATTAGTGATGTTCGACGGATTCCTGTGGAGCCTGCTAATACAAGTAGCTCTTCTGCATTCGGACGTTCGTTATAACCAATTGTTAGCATCTGTTCTACTAAATTTTTTATTCTTTCCCCATTTTCAAATCTGTTAAAATCAATACTCTTTATGAAATATTCTATTGCAGTATCGAATTGGGTGTTGGGATCTTCTTCATTTTTTCCTCGTTTTTTTATACTTACTGTTTTAGGTGCTGACAACATATAATCTCCAAAGTCTTCTTTTTCTTCATAATCCAGTCTTTTATTACTGTCTAGTAGAAAGAAAAGTGGACTGGGAATCGTTCCTTCTTCTTCTATTTCTTTTGGTGCTTTTTTTCGTTTTTGTAATGTTAATAATAATGTAGAAATAGTAATGCCTAATGACCAGATATCAGCTTTTCCTAAAATGAGTTCTTGAGAATTTTCATCATTTGTAGCAGGTTTGGATGTCTTTGATTCCAACTTTTTTGGCGGATTCATAAGTTCCGGTGCCATATAAAGCGTACTACCGCCAAATGAAGGGATTGGTATAGGGCTTATTGTTTTGCTTATACCGAAATCGCTCAATAGAGGTATAAGAGTTATTGTTTCGTCAGGGTTTGTAACTTCTTTGAACATAATATTATCTGGTTTTATGTCTCTGTGGAATATATTGTTTTTGTGTAATAAGGCTAATCCTGTAATTAGTTCGTTTATAATATTATTTGGCTTATTAAAATAACCTTTTTTTATGACATCTTTAAATGATAAATATCTTGGCATGAGGATGTAGAATTCAACGACATTGTCAGAATTGATAGAATATCCGGAAGCCAATATTTCTGAAATATTATCTTTTGGAAGATTTTTGGTAATGTTTATTTCATTTTGGACAGACTTAACCTCATCGGGGTCCTCAGCCTTGACTATTTTCAATGCATATTTAGCATCTTTAGCATCTTGAAAAGCATATACTGTACCATAGCCCCCTTCTCCTAATTTTACTTCTTTCTGTTCTTTATCACGCTCCGGTTCAATTGTATATCCTCCTATTTCAAAAGGTTTTGTAAAGTCCAGTTGCGCTAATTTAGGCACTGAAATTTCTTTTTCATCTATAAAAACTAATGGCTGTTGCATATAAAGTGGTTTTGGTTTTTGTTCGGGACCTAGGCGCACAATCGAAGCCCCAAATGTGTCATATGGGTCAAATGGATATTTTTGTTCTTCCTCTTTCACTTCTTCTTTTTCCACCTCAGCTTTCGCTTTCTCTTCCAACTTCTGGATTCTGAACGCATCTACAATTTTTGTATACTCCACCTGCCTTTCGTCATAATTTGAAATTTTTTGTCTTATTTCATTTGTCAAAGGTTGTTCAATTGGTATAAATTGTTCCCACAATTGCTTCTGTTCTTTTTCTAGAATTTTCTTTTCTGATTCTTGTATTAATTTCCATTCTTCTTCTGTTATTCCATCTGGTTTGATTCGTTCAGTTGGTGGTTCAACTGCTTCAATTATTGCTTGTTGGCTAGCTTCCGTATCTTGTACAGTTAATTCATAGCCTAATATCATCGCCAGCTTTCCGAGCGAAGTACTGTCTAAGAATTTTCTTCCATTTCTAGATAAGTATGTATCGTTTCCTGCAACTACAGCCAGAACATCACGCATTTCTTGTATTATTGATTTATCGAATCGATACGATAAATCAGGAGCTTGAGTATTTGCTTTTAACATAGCTCTTGAAAGCGCATATAATCCGCAATCTCCCACAATATAGTATTCTTTATTTTGAGTAGGATTTTCAAAATAGAAATGCGAGCGGTCCTGCATAATTGTAATTTGTTTAGCCGGTGATTGTCGTTTCCCTTGTAGCAGGTTAAGTAAATTTATGTCTGTTTTTGTATTAATTTTAACCCTTATTTCCCCATCGATAACTTCAAAATTTATTTTGTAATTTTTTCCTGTTTTTGCATTATAAGTTTCTGCAAAAGTTTTTAGCTCATTAGGAAGTTCTGCTGTTTTTTCATCTTTGTATATATCTTGAACTTGAGTTTGAATGTCGTTTGTTATTTGCTCTATATCTAGGGCTAAACCTTTTTCGAAGATACTCAATAGTTTTACAGCACTTGTTATTTTTGTATCTAATTGTTTTATTGAGATTATTCTGTTTTTATTAAGCATTTCAGCTTGTTCGATAGCTTTTTTTATGTAGAGGTTTTCATCATATTCACCTTCGATATTAGGGATGATAATTTTGTACGAAGTTCCACGGTTTTTTAATATTTCACTTATTCCTTTTGCATGATAACCACCGACAACAATTACCTTAACTTTGCAAGATTTTGTTTTTTTTAGAAGATTTGTTACCAGAATTTCATTTCGTTTGTTTGCAGCGTAATAAAATTCTTTCATGTCTTTTTCAGCGTCATGGAAGAAATCTTTATTATTTTGATAGTAATTTTCCAGAAATAATCTATTGCCGAGTTCGTCTAATATTTCAAAAAACCGGTTTTTTGTGATAGTCCATTTTTCTACATCATAAACAGAAGCTTTATTAGCAATATATTTCTCGTACAAATCCAAACCGCGTAAACAATAATTGATTTTTTCAGCATCTGAAAAATCTTTAATTATTTCTTTTTCAAGATTGGTTTCAAGATTTGATTTTTCAGCCAAAAGTTCCAAGCTATTAAATTTTTCTTTATATTCCAAGTACTGTAAATATTTTTGCGCATTAGTCATATTACTATTGAGTCTGATATTATGTTTGGCTAAGAGACTTTTTAGGTATTTATAATAGTCTATACTGTCTGTTTTTGAATATTTTGCTAAATTCTCAAATTCTTTTTGGCTTATAATATCCTTTATTTGATTTATAATAGATTGCGTTTCATGTCCCAGAATTTCAAAATCAATTTTTTTCAAAATTTCGTTTATTTTTAAGTAATTTGCTAGCTGAGGGTATGTTCTTGTGAATGGAATTTTATATTTTTCGGACATTTGTTTCAGGTATTTAATATAAGCTTCAAGAGATAATTTGTCACTGAGTGCTTCTTGTTTTTTTTCGAATTCTTTAAGATTTTCCGGGTAAATATATTGTTTGCCAATATTTAATCCAGCACGAATTTTTTTGCCAATATCCGTAATTTTTTGCCTGTTAATGATTGATTTATATAACTTTTCGAAATTATAAAAGTACATGTCTTTATCTTCTATACCCTGTAAAACGACTTTATCCGGATTATTTATGTTATATATTTCCGCTCCGCTTAAGTCTCCGGATTTGAGATATGTATTTATTATGTTTTGTTTGATTCTTTGGTTAGGAATAGCGCCGATTATGGAAGTGTCTATTTGCCCGAATGAACCCTCCATGCCTATAATTTTGCAATCATTTTGAAAATGCTTTTGTGTAATATTAATTATTTCTGCAATATTTCTCTGAGCTTGTTCGTTGCAGTGCAGGTCTTGTATACATATAACTTGGTCCGAGCCTTTGCCTGTATATGATTCTATGATTTGTCCGTATTTTTCAGGTATTGTAAAGAAATCAATGGGTTTGGCGATATTCTGGCTATACGTAAAATTATTCAGTATGGTTGTAAAAAAAACTAAAAGCGTTATTTGACTGATTATTTTTTTTATATCAAACATTTTTTTATCCGTGAAACGAACTTTAGTATATAAATGTTACTATATATATAATAA
>JBHPKP010000041.1:0-7376 GCA_042566505.1 bacterium
ATTTAATTTTTGCATCTTCTAGTGCCCATCCCAAATAATCTTTAGGTTATTGTTTGAAAATAAAAGGAAAACAATCTTTGAACTAAATTGCAAATATTGAAATTTATCATAAGAAAATTTAAAATACTAAAATTATAAGAGGAAAAAAATGGGAGAGAATAGAAAGTATGATGATAAATTTAAAAGAGAAGTAATAAATCTTGTTAAAAACAAGATATACTTGGATAGCAAAATTATTAAAAGGAAATATGCATATGAACAATAAAGCTACATTAACAGAAGGATATATTGGTAAAACTTTACTTAATTTAACTATTCCAATGTTTTTTGGACTGCTGAGTATAATTTTATTTAATTTGGTAGATACATTTTTCTTAGGCAGGCTAGGCAACAACGAACTTGCTGCTATAAGTTTTACGCTTCCTGTTGTCACTATTATTGCCGGATTTACCTTAGGCCTTGGAGTTGGAGCTTCAGTTACCATTTCTCATGCTATTGGACAGGGAGACCATCATAAAGTCCAACGACTGACAACAGACAGCTTGATTTTATCAATTGTGTTAGTTCTATTTTTTATATCTATAGGTCTACTTACTATTAATCCGTTATTCACTCTTTTAGGCGCGCGCACTGACATTCTTATTCTTATTAAAAAATATATGTCAGTATGGTATTTTGGCGTGCCTTTTGTTGTTCTTCCTATGGTTGGCAATAATGCAATAAGAGCAACAGGCGATGCAAAAACACCTGCTTATATTATGATATTTGGATCTCTTGTTAATTTTATTTTAGACCCACTGCTAATTTTCGGAATAGGTTTTTTTCCAAAACTTGGAATAACAGGAGCTGCTATAGCAACAGTTATTGCAAGGGCATTAACCTTTGTTTTTTCTTTTTATATTCTATTCCATAGAGACAAAATGATTACATTCAAATTGGTTAAAATATCAGAAATAATTCAATCATGGAAACAGATACTTTATATTGGATTACCTGTTGCGCTTACTAGAATCATAATGCCGCTCGAGATTGGAGTGTTAACCGGACTTATAGCTTCCTATGGACCAAAATCTGTGGCAGCATTTGGAGTTGCTACACGTATAGAATTTTTTGCATTGGCAGTAATTCTAGCTTTAGCTTCTGTTCTTGCTCCTTTTATAGGTCAAAACTTAGGAGCAAAAAAAATTGAAAGAATTTTTCTAAGCATAAAATACAGCAATCAATTTTCAATTATATGGGGTTTTTTTCTTTTTACTATTTTTACTTTACTCGCACATCCAATAGCTTCTATTTTCACTAATGATAAACTTATAATTTTACAAACAGCCAGCTATTTAAAAATTGTTTCCATTGCATTTGGACTGGAAGGTGTTCTAATTATAATAAACGCATCTTTAAACACTCTAAAAAAACCATTCTTAGCTGCATCTTTAATAATCATACAAGGCTTTGCTCTATGTATTCCCTTGGCATTTCTAGGCTCACACTTTATAGGGCTAAACGGTATATTCACAGGAATATCCTTAGCCTATATAGTATCAGGAATACTAGCATATTTAATAAATGCTAAACGTATAACATTTATCAATTATTAGTACTTTTTTATTAAAATCCATGCACCATTCATTTTACTTTTATAATATTGTAATAATACATACTAATATGTATACTGTATAACATATTCAAAAAGAGGAACTACTATGATTTCAACTGATAATATTAGCTTAAAATTTGGTAAACAAACGCTATTTAAAGACGTGTCTTTAAAATTCACAACCGAAAACTGTTACGGCATTATCGGAGCTAATGGGTCAGGAAAATCTACATTCCTTAAAATACTTGCAAATGAAACAGAACCAACAACCGGAACAGTTAGCGTAGACAAAAATAAACGCCTTGGAATTTTGAAACAAAACCATTTTGAATTTGATGAATACACAGTAATAGATACAGTGATACGAGGTCATAAAAAACTTTTTTCCATAATTACAGAAAAAGATGCTCTTTATGCAAAAACTGATTTTACTGATGAAGACGGTATAAAAACAGCTGAACTCGAAGCTGAATTTGCAGAACTAAATGGATGGGATGCGGAAATTGATGCAGCAAAATTACTTAGAAACTTAGATATTCCGCCCGAGGTTCACGAACAAAAAATGAAAGAATTACCGGGCAGCGAAAAAGTTAAAGTACTTCTTGCGCAAGCTCTATTTCACAATCCTGATATTTTAATAATGGACGAACCTACAAATAACCTTGATATCAAAACTAAGTTATGGCTTGAAAATTTCTTATCAACTTATCAAAACACAATAATCCTAGTATCACATGATAGACATTTTTTAGATAAGGTTTGTACTCATATTGTTAATCTTGATCATAGCTTAATGAGAATATATGCAGGAAACTATACATTCTGGACCAAAGCAAATGAACTGGCTATGGAACAAATGAAAAATCAAAATAAAAGAATAGAAACAAAAAGAGAAGAACTTACAAGTTTTATTCAAAGGTTTAGTGCAAATGCGTCAAAATCAAAACAAGCAACTGCCAGAAAAAATCTTTTGGAAAAATTAGTTATCGAAGAAATGGAGCCATCATCAAGATGTTATCCCCATGTAGCTTTTAAAGCCAGCAAAGAACTTGGCAACAAAATTTTAGAAATCACAAATCTGACAAAATCAAATGAAGAAAGTCTACTTTTTAAGGACTTTTCTTTAACCGTAAATAAGGGCGATAAGATTGCATTCGTAGGAGATAAACTATCCATATCCGCATTGTTCAACATCCTAGCCGGAAAAGATAAAGCTGATTCAGGCAAATACGAATGGGGCGTTACAACTAACCAAACATATTTCCCAAAGGAAAATTCCAAATATTTTTCAAAAGATTTAAACTTAATTGACTGGCTAAGACAATATGCGCCAAATGATCAAAAAGATGAAAATTTTATCAGAAGCTTTTTAGGTAAGATGTTGTTTTCCGGTGATGAAACTTTAAAAAAATGTAATGTTTTATCCGGTGGAGAAAAGGTGCGCTGCATGTTCGCAAAAATGATGTTAGCTGCTGCAAATGTAATAATATTAGACGAACCCACAAACCACTTGGACATTGAGTCCATAACCTCTGTAAATAACGGACTAATAAATTCAAACTGTATTGTATTATTTTCTTCTCATGATTATGAATTTATAAATTCGATCGCAAACAGGATTGTTGAAATAACACCCAAAGGTTCTATTGATAAATTGATGTCGTACGAAGAGTATATATTTGCTCCTCAAATAAAAAGCTTAAAAGAAAACATAATATAGAAAGACCATAATACATATTCGGAATCCATATGAAATTATTCTCGATAATTGTATTCACCTTTTCAATATCCATCCTATTATACTCCTACCGTTCTAAATAATACCCCCCCCATACTCCTCAATTCTTCCCTTATCCTCTATCTCCTTATCACCTTTGTAGTACATCTCAATAAACTCAATTTTATCTTGCTCAGAACAATGACTGTAAATAATCCTTATACCTGATCTGGCTCCTTTACCTTTTAAAGCTTTGCACGCAAACTTTCTAGCTTTATAAATCATTGGATTTTCAGAATTAGTTTGTGTTATACGTACAATGCCTCCATTATCTATTCCTTGTTTATGAAAGATTTTTAAAGCTATTTGTATAAAATCATGCAAATCCTTTTCTAAAGTCTTGAAACGTTTTAATAATTTTTTAAAATCTTTTTCAAATTCTTTAGTTTTGAGTATTTTATTGAATATTGTCATCTTTATCCTCATCCTTCCTAAATGAATAAGGCAATGTACGATAAAATACAGATTCATAATTAATTTGTTCACCTTTTTCTGTTGCAATCCAAGGAACGTCGCCATGAGAATAATCACTTATTTCTCTTGCAGTCATATCTGACAATCTTTCTAAAACATTGTCTATTAACTCTTTCTCATGAGCTTTAAATTTACTTAAATCAGGAGTTCTTAAAGGTAGATATTTTGTTTGAGGAAATTCAAAATACTTTGTTTTTATTTTTTCAATATCATTGTGTTTCTTCATGTTTTCAATTACTTTTATAAATTCTCTTGGCGTTGGACCATAATTATTTTTTATATATGTTGCTCCAATAAGTTGCTCTTCATATTTTTCATAAAAATCAAAGTCGATAAAGTATAGTATTTTATAAATTACAGATTCTCCAACATTTGGTTTAGAACCAATCTTATTAAGAATATAAAGCAATATTTCTTTAAACTTATCTAAATGCTTTTGTGGAATGCTAATACGTAATTTTTTTTTCTTTTCAATATTCTTACTTTCTTTTTCTATGATTATTTCAGTTGGACTAGAAAAATCTATCAAAATATCAGTTGATAAGTTGAATATTTTAGAAAGTTTAGATAGTTCTTCAGCACTAACTGCCCTAGATGCATTTTCTATTTGAGATAAAGACACCCTACTTATACCAATTTTATTTGCTAAAATTTCTTGCGACAAAGAATGCTTTTCTCTTAACTCTTTAATTCTTTTTGCCAGATTCTTATAAAAAGTATACATAAAGCACACCTCCCTTGTTTTTAATATATAATATTATTTGTTGGATTTAATGTCAAACTATTGTTTGATTTTCTTACTTTGATTTGTTGATTTGAAAAGTATTGCTAAAAATTTATTTATATTACCACTGCTTCTTTTTGCAAAACTTCTTCAATCTTTTTTGGCAGGCTTGGTCTTCCTCTCTCATTCAATGCTGTACCAATAACTTTTGCTTTAATAATAGGTTTTTTATCTAGCCTATAAATATCTTGAATAAATCCAAATCTAACCGGTGAAATACGTACCAGATTAATACCAACAAAAAATTTATCCCCGCTTACAAGCGGATATTTATAATCAATTTCAATACGAAGAACAACTAAATTTATTTTCTGTTTAACAAATTCTGCAAAATCAAGCCCTAATTCTTTTAAAAACTCATGCCTGGCATGTTCAAGATAATTCTGATATACACCATTATTAACAATCCCCTGCAGGTCACATTCATAATCCCGAACACCTAATGATAATGTAAATTGATAATCACTCATCTCTCAAATCTCCTTTTACAAGTTAACACTTGACGTGACTAACACAAACTCTTTCATACTAGGAATTTCAATCGTTCCTGCGTCACTTAAACAAATGTCACTCTTATGTTTTTTTTAAATTCCTCTTGCAAAAATATATTAATATCGACCTTTGGAAAGCATAAAATCAATTTCTCTGAAACCCACATTCACACCGCTAACAAGGACTTTTATCTTATCACCTAACTTATAAACTTTTTTAGATCGTTCACCTACAAACCTCAAATGCTCTTCATCAAACACAAAATAATCAGACCCTAAATTTTCAACCTTAATCAATCCTTCAACAGAATTTTTTAGTTCAACAAATATTCCAAAAGGCAAAACAGAAGAAATAACTCCTAAAAAAGTTTCACCCACCTTGTCAGCCATATATTCTGTCATCTTAAGATCCTTAAGATCACGTTCAGCTTTTTCAGAATTGCGTTCCAATTCGGAAGCCTTTTCAGCTACTTTTTCAACAATTGACTGCAAGTCCCCAATACGTCTATGATCCATGCTTCCTGCAAGAGTCTCCTTAACAATTCTGTGCACAATCAAATCCGGATACCGTCTAATAGGAGAAGTAAAATGTGTATAATAGTCAGCAGCAAGACCAAAATGTTTTCCATTTTGCGAACTATAATGAGCCTGTTTAAGACTCCGTAACATCAATTTACTAACAATATCAAGAGTAGTAGGCTCCACTCTTACCAACACATCCTGCAAAGCCTTTGGATGCACTTTGTTCAAAGCACCCTTAACTCTATGTCCCATATTACGTAAAAAATTATTAAACTTTTCAATTTTATCTTCAGTTGGTGTCTCATGCACCCTATAAACACAAGGCATCTTAAGCCAAAACATATGTTCCGCAACAGTTTCATTTGCAAGCAGCATAAACTCCTCAATAATCCTGTTTGCAGTGCGTCTTTCTTCATAAACAATATCAATAGGCTTTCCCATCTCATCAAGCTCAACCTTATACTCACTAAAGTCAAAATCAATGGCACCACGTTTTTCCCTTTTTTTTCGAAGTAAAGAAGCCAGCTCCTGCATCAATTTAAAAGTATCATATAAATGTAAATATTTTTCTTTCGTATCATTATTTATTTCTTCTAAAATATCAGACACATCAGAATAAATCATTCTAGCGTTTGAATTAATAACAGAATTACATATTTCATAATTAACAACCTTACCAGCAGAATCAACTTCCATAATACAGGACAAAGTCAATCTATCAACCTGCGGATTCAAGCTGCATATTCCATTCGACAAAACCTCAGGCAACATGGGCACAACATTATTAAGCAAATAAGTACTTGTCCCGCGCTCCATTGCCTCAACATCAAGATAAGACCCCTCCTGGACATAATGAGACACATCTGCAATATGGACACCTAATTTAAAATTCCCATTTTCTAACTTTGCAATAGAAATTGCATCATCCAAATCCTTTGCGTCAGGACCATCAATAGTAATAACTATCTCATCTCTTAAATCAACACGTCCCTTTATTTCTTTTTTTGAAATGGAGGTAGAAATACCGGAAGCTTCATTCAAAACCTGCTTACTAAAATCTTCTCTAATATCAAACTTTCGAATGATGGACAAAACATCAACACCATATGCATCCTTTTGTCCCAAGACCTCCACAATTTTACCTTCAATATTTTTTTTGTCCGTAGCCCATTTAATAATTTCAACAACAACCTTATCGTTATTTTCTGCATTGATACTGTTACTTCGAGATACAAAAACATCCTGTCCCATCTTTCTATCGTCAGGAATAACAAACCCAAATCTTTCATTTTTAGTAAAAGTCCCCACAATCTGTGAATATTTTCTTTTCACAATCTTAAGAACAGTGCCTTTAGCTTTTTTGGCAGCAGTGGGATTTTCCAAAACCCTAACAAGAACAATATCACCATTCATAGCGCCTTTTAACTCTGACTTCGGCAAAAATATATCACTCACCGCAGAATCATCAGAAACTAAAAACCCAACCCCTTTTGAAGTTACATGCATACGTCCTCTAAACATCCCAAACCATTGAGGTATAGCATAACCTGCATTTTTAATCTTAATTATGTGACCATCAGCTTCCAAACCATCCAAACATTTTTTAAGAGAAGACAAATCTTTTGCCTTAACATTTAAACCTTTAGCAAACTCATCAACTGTTATCTTATTTTTTCCCTCTTTTACAAAATACTCCGTAAAAAAACTCAAAATTTATCATAATAACTCCATTAA
>JBHPKP010000042.1:0-6793 GCA_042566505.1 bacterium
AATATATAGGAACAATGGAAACCACACTTTTACGGATATAGCAGCAGGGTTAGCAGGGTTTGATTCGTGTTCCTTAAGCTGGGGAGATTATGATAATGACGGAGATTTGGATTTAATAATAACAGGAATCTCTGCAGGCGGTAAAGTTAAAGTTACATACCTTTACAAAAATGTAAGTACAAGCGCAAATGATCTTCCTTCTGTTCCGGGCAGCCTTACATCCGTAATCAACGAAACAGCCAAACAAGCGGAATTTACATGGGATAAAGCGTCTGATAATCAGACCTCTGCAGATGGATTGTATTATGAAATACGAGCTGCAACAGAAACTATAAGCGATAGTTTGGCAAAGTGGGTAATTTCGCCTTCTACAGGAAAGGGAACAGGGAGTGCGGGAGTACAGACCATAGGGAATTATCCGCATGGGTATGTATCCACAAGCCCTGTGCTGCAAGCAGGAATGAATCTGAATGTAGGAGGAGGAACAACGTATTATTGGCAGGTTAGAGCTATTGATACAAGCCTTGCAAAAAGCGCCTGGTCTGCGCAGCAGCAGATATACTGCCCTCTGTTTGCGCCAGCAGATTTCAAAGGAACAGTAATGAGCTCTGATACAATAAAATGGGAGTGGGCTGATACTAATTCCGGAGAAGAAGGGTACAGGATATATTCGTCAACAGATTGGCTGATAACAACATTGCCGGCAGATACAACAGAATGGATGGAAACAGATTTAACGGCAAACACTAGTTCATATGTATGGAAGATAAAAGCGTACAAAGGAACAGAAGAAAGCGCGGCTTCATCTTTGAGCGAGGTGCTGTACAGCAGCGCGAATGCGCCGGCAGGAACAAGTTTTTATGAGATATGGGCAACAAGCGCAACAGTTGACTGGACTGCAAATGGAAACCGTGAAGGAACAGAGTATGCAGTACAGATATCAACAAGCAATGGATTTGAGGTATCAATAACAACAACAAGCCCGTGGCAAACAGCATTGTCATACGAATTCACGAGCCTTGACTCAGGCACCACATACTATACGCACGTCAGAGCAAGAAATGGAAATGAGGTGCTAACAGGGTATGACAGTGTAGTATCCACCAAAACATTGGCATTTTCGAATGATGATGCACCAAGTGATTTTGCAGGCGTGGCAATATCAAGTACCCAAGTGCAGTTTAGCTGGATCGACAATGCAGATGACGAGGACGGATTCAAGATATATACGTCTACAGCAGGCTTACTGGCAACAGTTGGAGCAAACGTAACAACCTGGACAGATACAAGCTTAACCGCAAACACAAGTTCGTACGCATGGCAGGTGCGAGCATATAACATAGGCGGAGAAAGCGCAGGCTCCACATTAAGTGAGGTGGTATATAGCAGTGCAAATGTGCCGACGGGGTCATATTATTACGAGACATGGCCATCAAGCGCAACGTATGCATGGGACGCAACTGGTAATTCCGCAGGGACCAAATACTTAGTACAAATATCAAGCAACAGTGATTTTAGTGTTGTGCATAGCGCAAGCCCATGGCAAACAACATTGTCCTACGAATTCACAAGCCTACTGCCAAATACAACCTATTATGGACGAGTAAAGGCACGGAACGGAAATGATATAGAAACAGCGTATGCAAAAAGTGTATCCACAATGACACTGGCAAGTATACCGGTAATGACAGCTTTTACAAGCGTGAGCAGTGAGGCAGTGACAGCAGTATGGGACGCAAATAGCAATCCGGCAGGAACGGAGTATGCAGCGCAAATATCGACAAGTACAGGTTTTGAAGTAGGGATAACAACAACCACTAGTTGGCAGACTGCATTGTCATACGAATTCACAAGCCTAAGTGTGAACACAACGTATTACAGTAGAGCCAAAGCCCGAAACGCAAATGATATAGAAACAGGCTATGCCACAGAAGTATCCACAATGACATGGGCAGTAGTGCCAGCAATATCAGAGTTTACAAGCGTGAGCAGTGGAAGCGCGGTAGGAAACTGGACTGCAAACGGGAATCTGAGCGGTACGGAATATAGGATGCAGGTATCTGATGATCAGGGTTTCGCAAGTATAACAGAAGCAAGTCCATGGCAGACAGCTTTGTCGTACGAATTCACAAGCCTTGCGCCAAATACAACGTACTATGGCAAAGTAGAAGCACGAAACGATCTGAATGTAGCAACAGGGTATTCAATATCAGAATCAACTTTGACACTGGCAAGTGTACCGGTAATGACAGCATTTACAAGCGTGAGCAGTGGGTCTGTAGTTGCGAACTGGAATGCAAACAATAATCCGTCAGGAACCGAGTACTGGGTACAAATATCGACAAAGGATGATTTCACTCCGTTGACAGCAGAAAATGGGTGGCAGACAGAGCTTTCATACGAATTCACAAGCCTAAGTGTGAACACAACGTATTACAGTAGAGTGAAAGCCCGAAACGCAAATGATATAGAAACAGGCTATGCGATAGACCTATCCACAATGACCTTGGCAGTAGTGCCGGAAATATCAGCGTTTACAAGCGTAAGCAGTGGAAGTGCGGTAGGAAACTGGACCGCAAACGGAAATCCAAGTGGCACGGAATATATGATGCAGGTCTCTGATGATCAGGGTTTCGCAAGTATAATAGAAGCCAGTCCATGGCAAACAGCTTTGTCGTACGAATTCACAAGCCTTGCGCCAAATACAACGTACTATGGCAGAGTACAAGCGCGAAATGGTCTGAATGTAGCAACAGGGTATTCAACATCAGAATCAACTTTGACACTGGCAAGTGTACCGGGCTCCGGAACATTTTACGGATTAGCAGGCGATGGGTTTGACATAGCATGGGAAGCAAATAGTAATCCTGACGGAACCGAGTACTGGGTGGAAATATCAACAGAAAGCGGTTTTGTTCCGCTAACAGACGCTAGCAGTTGGCAAACACAAAGGACGTATAGATTCGAAGGGTTGGCTACTGACACAACGTATTATGCGCAGGTGAAAGCAAGAAATTATGCAGGGATAGAAACATCGTATACAAATTTGGAGTCTACGAAAACGTTGAGTGTAGAAGCGCCGGATGCGCCAAGTGAATTTGAAGGGGTCGCAATCTCAAATACACAGGTGCAGTTTAGCTGGACCGACAATGCAGGTGACGAAGACGGATTTAAGATATATACATCGACAAATGGCTTATTGGCAACTCTGGGAGCAGATGTAACAACATGGACAGATACAGGTCTTACAGCAAACACAAGTTCATACGCATGGCAAGTGCGTGCATATAACGTTGGCGGAGAAAGCGGAGCAGCCGCGTTAGGGGCAGTGGTATACAGCAGCGCAAATGTGCCGTCAGGTGCATGCTTTTCGGCAATAGAAATAGCAAGCGGTACATTCGTATGGACTGCAAACGGGAATCCGAGCGGGACAGAATATTATACCCAGATATCAACGGATACGAATTTTGGCGCTACATCAGATAGTGCATGGCAGACCGCAACATCATATCAGTTCACAGGGCTTACACCAAATACAACCTACTATGGACGAGTAAGAGCGCGAAATGGTGATATCATAACCACAGCATATACAACAGGAGTAACGACCGTAACATTGGCAAATGTGCCGTCATCATCAGCTTTTACGAACATTACAGAAACAAGCTTAAGAGCGAACTGGGGAAGTAATAGCAATCCTGTGGACACGGAATATTTTGTGGAAGTATCGACAGATAGCGGTTTTGTACCGGTAGCTGGCTCGAGTAGCTGGCAAACAACATTATACTATGACTTTACAAGCCTAGACTTTGACACAACATACTATGCGCAGGTGAAAGCAAGAAGCAGAGCAGGAATAGAAACAGCATATACAAATCTTGGGTCAACGAAAACCTTAGATGTTCCGGTTCCTTCTGCGCCAACAGAATTTGAAGGGGTTGCAATCTCAAATACACAGGTGCAGTTTACCTGGACCGACAATGCAGGTGACGAAGACGGATTTAAGATATATACATCGACAAATGGATTATTGGCAACTCTGGGAGCAGATGTAACAACCTGGACAGATACAGGTCTTACAGCAAACACCAGTTCATACGCATGGCAAGTGCGTGCATATAATATAGGCGGAGAAAGCGGAGTAGCCGAGTTAGGGGCAGTGGTATACAGCAGCGCAAATGTGCCGTCAGGTGCATACTTTTCGGCAATAGAAATAGCAAGCGGTACATTCGTATGGACTGCAAACGGGAATCCGAGCGGGACAGAATATTATACCCAGATATCAACGGATACGAATTTTGGCGCTACATCAGATAGTGCATGGCAGACCGCAACATCATATCAGTTCACAGGGCTTACACCAAATACAACCTACTACGCCCATGTAAAAGCAAGAAATGAGGATAGTGTCGAAACAGCATACACAACAAGAGTTTCCACGATAACACTGGCAAATGTGCCGTCATCATCAGCATTTACGAACATCACAGAAACAAGCTTAAGAGCGAACTGGGGAAGTAATAGTAATCCAGTGGATGTGGAATATTTTGTGGAAGTATCGACAGACAGCGGTTTTGTGCCAGTAGCTGGCTCGAGCAGCTGGCAAACAACATTATACTATGACTTTACAGGTTTGGGAGTGAACACAACATACTATGCGAGAGTCAAAGCACGTAATAGAGCAGGAATAGAAACAGCATATGTAACCTTGAATCAAACAAGTACTTTAAGCATAAGCATAACGCAGGTAACACCAACGGAATTGTATAGAGGAGTAGGAACAGTAATAACAATTACAGGAAAAGGATTTGAAACAGGAGCAAGCGTGAGCATAAGCGGAACAGGGGCAGCGGCAACAGTGCAAAGTCTGACAGTGGTCAAGATACAAGCGTTGGTGAATGTAGCAGATGCAGCGGCATTGGGAGTACGTAATGTAGAAGTAACAAATCCCGACGGGACAACCAAAGCAACAAAAACAGGAGCAGTGGAAGTAAAAGGATTGAAGATAGCAGGATATGTGAAGGATAAGAGTGATGCAGGCATAACAGGTGTGTTGATGAGTTTGCATAATGAAAGTGGGAAGATAAAAGAAGCAACAACAACAGCAAACGGATATTATGAATTTGTAGAATTGGCAAAGGGAGTATACAGTGTGTATGCCGAGAAGAAAGGATATGTATTTTATGGACTACAGACAAATGAAAATGTGGACATACCAGTACCATTGTACAGTTTGAATTTCGAAGGAATCGGAATACCGACACTTGAGGTAACGGGAGCAGAAGTAGAAGAGGTGAAAATATATCCGGGATTTACGCCTACAAATGCAGTGGAAGAATTGATAGCAGTCTATAGAATAAAAAATCGAACAAACGGACCAAAGAGAGTGAAAGTAAATAATGAAAGCAGTATTCGTAGAGCGCCAGGCAGCAGCGTGTGGATAGTGTATTACAACAAAAAAACCAGTACATGGGAATTAGCCGGAAAAGACGATGGAACCGGGTTAAGCGGGAAAATAGAACAAGATGCTGAATACGTGGCAATAGCGCGAGTAAATAGCGAGGTGCTGGCAGGGCTGAGTAGTGGAATAAATGTGTATCCGAATCCGTATATACCGTCGAAACATGTAAATGGAGTGACATTCAATGGATTAAAGACAGAAGGAAGTGTAAAGATATATACGATCAGAGGGGAAATGGTAGAAGAATTGGAAGAAGACGGAACAGGCCGGGTAGTATGGTATGGCGTAAATGAGGAAGGCGAAAAAGTAGGAAGTGGAGTATATATGTGCATATTGGAAACCGGAAGCGGAAATAAAGTGAAGAAGTTGGGAATAGAACGGTAACAAGTTGTAAGTTTGGAAAGTTTTAAGAGATTTATAAGATAGTTGCAGGAGGAAAAAATGAGAAAAACAAAAATGAAAATAATTTTAGTAAGCATAATATGTGTAAGTTGCGTGAGTATAAGCATGGGAAACGGAAGAGGTACAACATCAGGGTTGACACTGACAATGAGTCCTGATGTAAGAGGCGAGGCAATGGGCAGCGCGCAAACAGGGGTGGCAAAGGGAGCGCGCGCAATACATTGGAATGCAGCAGGCTTGGCAGGACTAAAGAAAGGCAAAGAAGTGAATCTAATGTATTCGAAATGGATCGAGGATATAAACCGGCAGGCAGTATTGGGCGCATATGCATTGAAAAGAGGCACATTAGGATTTGGAATACACAGAATATCAATGGGCGAAATAACGAAAACCGAAGATTTGACAGGAGCTGAAAAAGGGACATACAATCCAAATGATACGATAGTAATGGTTGGGTATGCAGAGAAATTAAAGTATGCGGATGTAGGAATAACAGCGAAATATTTGAGGTCAGAAATAGAGAGTGTGGCACAGACATTGACATTTGATATAGGTGCAAAGAGAAAGTTTTTGGAAAAGAAGCTGAGCGTGGGTATAGCTTTACAAAACATAATAGGCAATCTGAAATATCATGAAGAAAAAACAGACCTACCGAGGATATATAAGGCAGGATGCGGATATAAAGTGAGGAAGAATGTATTAGTAACAATGGATATCGGAAACGAAAGTGAACGAGGTCTGGTGTGGGGCATAGGCGGAGAATATAAGCACAAAAGAGGGAAACAGACGTACAGTGTGCGAGCAGGATATAACAATATATCAGAAGATATAAGCAGCGGGATACGAATAGGATTGGGAATGGAAATGAAACAAATAAGTGTGGATTATGCGTATGTACCATTGAGTGTGGAAGAATTCGGTGATTCGCAT
>JBHPKP010000043.1:0-6768 GCA_042566505.1 bacterium
TCTGCATCGCTTATGCGCTTCAATGATTCGATAATTAAAAGTATGGCTGACATTGCAAATTTGAATAAGAATCAATTGAAAGATTTGCAGGACAGCAACAGTAAAAAGTTGGAGCAGATTCGTGAAACTGTCGACGAGAAATTGAATAGCACATTGGAAAAAAGGCTCGGTGAGTCATTTAAACTTGTTAGTGAACGTTTGGAGAGTGTATATCGAGGTCTTGGTGAGATGCAGAATCTTGCATCAAATGTTGGAGACTTGAAAAAGGTTTTAACAAATGTAAAAACTCGCGGCACATGGGGCGAAGTTCAGCTTGGCGCTATTTTGGAACAGATGTTAAGCTCTGAGCAATATGAAGCTAATGTTTCAACAAAAAAAGGTTCAAATGATCGAGTGGAGTTTGCTATTAAGTTGCCAAATAAAAATGATGATGAGAAAAATATTTGGCTGCCAATTGATGCAAAATTTCCGCAAGAAGATTACCACAGATTGCTGGAAGCTGAAGAAAAAGCGGACCAGGATGCAATTGTACAAAGTGTTAAACAACTCGAATCAACAATAAAATTTGAAGCAAAAAAGATTCAAGAGAAATATCTGGACCCGCCAAATACAACTGATTTTGGAATAATGTTTTTACCAACAGAAGGTTTATATGCGGAGGTTGCTAAACGGCAGGGATTATGTGAAACCCTGCAAAAAGATTACAGAGTTGTTATTTGTGGTCCGACAAACTTGACTGCATTAATTAACAGTCTTCAGATGGGGTTCAAAACACTTGCGATCGAGAAACGTTCGAGCGAAGTGTGGAAGCTTCTTGGCGCGGTTAAAACTGAATTTTCAAGATTTGGAACAGTGCTTGAGAAGACTCAGAAAAAAATCCAAGAAGCACACAACACAATCGAGCAAGCTGCTGTGCGAACACGTGTGATTGAACGCAAGTTGAAAGATGTTGAGAAAGTGCCAAGTTCTGAGTCAGTTGATATGCTTGAAGATTTGGAATGAGTAAATAGTTAGGCAGCTATAAGAGTAGTTTTTAAATTTTCAAAATTATAGTTTTTATCATCTTGTATTTTCTCGATAAATGGATTCATTCCTTTAATAAATAATTCTATCTCTTTTTCTGATCCAATAAATGTATTAAAAAATTGATTTATTTTTCTTATGGTACTCATGTTTTGTGTTTCACTGCCGGAATTTCTTCTAACGAACTGTTTTAATTCCGTTCCTTTCTGAGGAAGTGATATGCCAAGTTCTAATAATTTCTTATGAGAGGAGTTTAATAATATCTTTGTCCACTTGGATAAATGAATTGGTAGTATTTCTTCAATATTTGATGTTTTTATTTTTTTTGTTGTTTCTTCGAGTATGCCTGCTTGCTTAATAAGTTGTGGAAGGTAGACTATTGCTTTTTGGTTGTGCGAATATATACCCATTCTGAGAGTAAGGTCTTTAAATACTGCAGTTTCTGAATATATTTTTAGATTGCGAGTTTTCCATTGTATAAATTCATTATACATTTCAACGGCAGCTAGTGTAATAGCAAGTGCATTATCTTTATTTGAACTATTTCCTTTGCTGACAATATATGCATCACCTGCCATTGCAATTTTATTCAGTTCATATTTTATTAAGATATTGTCAAATATTGAAATTATTTCATGCATTATATTTACATATTCTTCTGTTGAGTATAATTCTCCTCCAAGTTTTGTGGAACTTGCAAGATCAATTTGCATGACTGTTGTTTTATCGTCAATTGCAAGTTCAGGTGCAGTGAATTGACCTTTGAAAGTTTTAGTTGTGTAAAGGGAACTCCTTTGTCTTTTAAGTTGCGGACGGGAACTAGACATTCTGGATAATTTGGGAGGACTTTCTCTTTGTTTTCCAAAGAACTGTATTTGTTGTTTTCTATATATTGGATTTTCTATGGTTTGAATTTCTAATCCTTTAATGTTGAGTATTTGTTGAACATTCTTTTGTATAAATAACTCTGTGTTTTTAGGAACATTTTTAAATACTTTTGCAAACATATTTAGATTATTTCCCCACATATCATACGGAATACTTTTACCGTTACTTTTGTGTGTGAATTGACCAATTCTTCCAACTGCAACTTCTCCTTTTCCAATACCTGTTTGTATATCTAAACCTTGCTGCTTTAAATATGTTTTCATGTGATTATGAACATTTAGAGCATTTCTTAATGTTTGTTGAATGTCTTTTGCTTTTCGGGGGTTAAGGGAAGTTGTTATAAAGAAAGTATTGCCCATTTTTTTGAGTATTTGCAGGCCGGTTCCTTTTAGTTTTTTCACTAATTCTGTTTGTGTTTGCGTTAGTAAAAAATCTCGGCTTTTCGGATTTTTCGATAATTTCATTGAATCTACCGAGTCATCTACTGTAAGCCACATGAATACAATATCGTCTTTAATCGTAACTCCAATTTGATTTTTATTAGGCAGCTTGTCTAATATTGGGAGACTATAAGTAGGTATTGGACGTATTCTTATACTTGTAATAGAGGCATTTTCAAATTTAAAGAAAATTTTTAGTAAATGTTGATATTGCGGGTAGGCAAGTGCAATGTTATTGAAAAACTGAACAATATCGCTATCCTTCATGCCTGCATTTTTCATTTCTTTGATAAATGTTGTAATAGAATTTTTGCTGATTCCATTGTTTGCAAATTTTGAATGTAAACTTAGTGTGCTTACACTTGAACTTGCATGATAATCATAACCCTGAGCATTTGCAAAATTCGGTATGTTGTTACTTATTATGAATAAAATAAGTAATAGTGATTTGATTATATTAAATAGTAGTTTCATATATATATAATAGCTAATCAATACGAAATCTTTGCGAAGAGTGTGCGAAATTTATGTGTATATGGGAAGATCAACCTCGGACAATTTCCGTAGTTCCTACTTCTATATTTGTAAAAAAGAATCCTTATTGGAGTTTTCTAAATATACTTCTTGGAATTTTTCAAATTTATCGAATAGAATGCTATAAAATTTTGACAAATTGTGAGATTTTTAGATACAATCAAAACATGTGCTTCAGTACAAAAACCCACCAGCAAGGTTCCAAATTATGAAAATTCAAAAAGCTTTAGTGCGGCAATTAAATGGTCTTGATGTGTTCTGTATTTCATCGGGTGCAATGATAAGTTCCGGTCTTTTCATACTTCCGGGTATTATATATACGCTTGCAGGTCCATCAATTGTATTGGGGTACTTTTTGGCAGGATTATTATTTGTTCCGGCGCTTTTTGCAAAGATTGAGCTTTCCACTGCAATGCCAAAGGCAGGCGGCAGTTACTTCTTTATTGAACGCAGTATGGGAACATTTGCCGGCATACTTGGTGGATTTGCAAGTTGGTTTTCGCTATCACTAAAAAGCGCATTTGCACTTGCAGGTATAGGTGCATTTGCAACTCTTATAAATCCAAATCTAAATTATACTCATATAAAAATTATTTCACTTATTTTTTGCGCATTTTTTACAGTAGTTAATATTCTGAGTGTGAAACTAACAGGGAAATTGCAAAATGTAATGGTTTTATTTTTGCTGTCTATTTTATCTATCTATATTCTTCGTGGTTGGATGGTTATGGATTTGAATAGTTTTAAACCCTTTTTTGCAAAAGGAGGCATAGAGTTTTTCAATGTTGTTGGATTGATTTTTGTTTCGTTTGGTGGACTAACAAAGGCTGCAAGTGTTGCAGAAGAAGTAAAAAATCCTCAGAAAAATATTACATACGGTATGATTAGTTCATTTTTTGTTGTGTTAATCTTCTATGTATTTAGCGTGTTTGTAACAGTTGGTGTTTTAAGTTCAGGGGAACTTTCAAATTCACTTACACCTTTATCATTAGCAGGTTTAAAATTATTTGGTACACCTGGTTCTATTATCCTTGCAATTGGTGCAGTGTTTGCATTTATATCGACTGTAAATTCAGGTATTTTAGCGTCCTCTAGGTTTCCGATTGCAATGAGCCGTGATAATCTTTTGCCGAGAATATTTGCAAGTATAAATAAACGGAGCACTCCGTATTTTTCGATTATTATTACAGGTCTTTTTATGGCTTTTTCAATACTGTTTTTAAGTTTAGAAGATCTTGTGAAGGTTGCATCCAGTATGAAAATTGTACTTTTCATACTAATTATTACAGCGTCAATATTGATGCGTGAGTCAAAAATTCTAAACTATAAACCTTACTTTAAAGCGCCTTTTTATCCTTGGATGCATTTGGCAGGTATATTATCTTACTTTTTTTTGCTTTATAAAATGGGAACAAAGGCTATTATTGCAGTAGTATCTTTTCTCATTGTAACTACTTTATGGTACAAACTTTATGTTCGTGAAAAAAGCAGACGAAAATCTGCGCTAATACATATTATAGAATCAATTACTGCAAAGGAAATTGCAGGTGAATCATTGGGGAAAGAGTTGCGGGAGGTTTTGAAAAAACGAGATGAAATTGGTGAAGATAGATTTGATAAACTTGTGAAAAAAAGTGAAATAATTGATATTCCAAAACAATTAACTGCAAATGATTTTTTTGTACTTGTAAGTGAGAAGTTAGCTGCAAAGCTAAATGTTGATAAAGAAAAATTAAAGGATCAATTGATTGCAAGAGAGGAAGAATCTACAACAGCTATAAGACCTGGGTTGGCCATTCCGCACATTACAATAGATGGTGAGCATAATTTTGAGATACTAATTGCAAGATGTGAGTCCGGGATAGTTTTTTCTTCCTCGCTGCCCCCTGTTTATGCTGTTTTTGTGTTGGCAGGTACATTGGATGAACGGAATTTCCATCTCAGAACACTTGCTGCAATAGCTCAGATTGTGCAGGATTTAGACTTTGATAAAGATTGGCTTAGAGCAAAAAATATTGAAGAGTTGCGTGATATTATTCTACTGTCAAAAAGACGAAGATGAAAAAGTTGAGGGAGGTTTTATGGATGGAAATGAGCCAAACAAGGAAATGATAGCTTACTGTGGTTTGTATTGTGCTGCATGTAAAAGACACACTAAAAATGGCTGCGAAGGGTGTAGGTTAACCTATAAAACTGATTGGTGCAAAGTGAAGCAATGCAATATACAAAACAACACTTTTTCGTGCGCAGATTGTGATAAATTTGAAAATGTAAATGAATGTCCAAAATTCAATAGTGTATTTTCAAAAGTTTTTTCATTTATATTTAAATCTAATCGAAAGAGTAATATTGATTATATTAGAGATAATGGATATGAAGCGTATGCAGCTTATATGGCAAGTAATAATATAACTAGTTTTAAAAATTCTGAGTATGATAGATAGCTAATACTGCTAACGTCTGGAAAATCAATTTTAATTATTAAAATTACTTAAAAAAATATTTAATTAGACAAATTCTACACTTCAAAATTCCTTAGCTTCGCGTTTAACTAAAAATATAGTTTAATACAGTAGCGTTTGGATTTTGGATGAGTTGCAAGAAATTAGTTAATTACGCACCAATTTTTGTGATTCTTTTTGAGAGTTGAGCTTTTTTTCGATCTGCATTCTTTGTGTGAATGAGATGGGTCTTTGCAGCTGTATCAAATGCTGAAAAAGCTTGTTTTAAAAGGTTTTTTGCTGCATCGAGGTTCTTTTCTGCAACAGCTGCATCAAGTTGTTTTGTGAGTGTACGTAGGTAAGTACGTTTGGCATTATTAATTTTTCTTTTTTTTATATTTTGTCTATTTTCTTTTAGTGCTGAAGTATGTCTTCCTGTTTTTAACTTTGCCATTTGAGGCCTCCTAAGTATCATGAAATCAAATAATTTGTCATTAAATCAAAAATGTTCTTATATGTCAAACAAAAATTGTTGTTTAAAGTAGTTTCTTGCGCATATTTTTATATGTTTTTATTAATTCGGGCATATTTTGTGTTTGAATGATTCCTTTTATGTCCCATGTATTGAAGCCTATGACTATTTTCTTTGATGCTAATCCAAGTCCAATTTCGGATAAGGTTCCATAATTTCCTTCAATTGCAATCAAAAGGTCAGCGCTTCGGCATATTATTGCATTTCGTGCATGGCTCATTGCAGTAACTATGGGGATGTCTACATATGGGTTCATGTATCTTTTGTCTTGAAACATGAGTATTCCGATAGTTGTACCTTTTTTAGATTTTGCACCTCTACATGCTTCTTCCATTATTCCTGAATATCCACCGCATATAAGATAATCCTTTGCTTTTGCAATCTCCTGCCCAATTTTATATGCAGTTTCAAGCCCTATTTTTGTACTTTTCCGTCCACCAATTACACCTATGTTCAACTCAATTCTCCTAAAAAATAATATATCCAATCCTTAATGTATTCCCCTGTCCTGAGTTTGGGAGAGTGTCCGGGGGTGAGGTTTATCCCAATATCCGTTCAATTTCAATTTCTGCAAATTCCTGGATCTTATTAAGAGGTTCATTGGTTTTCAATGCGCCTTGCACCATGTTCGACCGACCGCCGCCTGATCCTCCAAATTTATCTCTCAATATATTTATGATATCACGTGCAGTTATTTTACCTGATTTGATGAGTTTATCTGATGTGAAACATAAAACTTTATAAGCCTTATCAATCATTAGAATGATGCCTTGTTTGTTTGATTCTTTTAGTTTGTCTTTTAATGAATCAAGTGTCATTCGCATTTCTTTTGAATCTTCAGCTTTATCTGAAACATTAAAAATGATTTTTATACCATTAATTTCTTTTGCATCTTGAATTAATTCATCAC
>JBHPKP010000044.1:0-6541 GCA_042566505.1 bacterium
AACTTGATACAACAGAAGCAGAAATAAAAAAATATCAAATTGAACTTAATGCTGTAAAAACCAATGAAGCATATACTGCATTGATATCACAAATTACCGACCGAAATACTAAAAAGGATGATATGGAAAATCAGATTATTGGCAAACTCGAAGAAATTGAAAAGCAAACTAATATTGTTGCAAGAATCGAAGAAGTACTTGCAAAATATCAATCAGAAATTAATACAAAAAAAGCAGAATTAGAGGCTGAAAAAAAACAGCTTGAAGACAATGTGAATGAATTAGACTCTCAAAAAAATAAAATGTGTAAAGTTCTATCGAAAAAGATATTTACACTTTATGAAAAAATTCGAGAAAGCAAAAAAGGTGTAGCAATAGCTGAAGTTATCGAAGGTTGCTGCTGTAGCGGCTGTCATATGGCTTTAACAGCACAAGTTATTGATGATTTAATTAAAGATTCTGATCTCATACTCTGTAACAATTGTAACAGAATTTTATATATAACAGATGCGAATGTTGAAGAAATAAAAAATCCTGACTTAAAAAAATAATTATGAAATTATCAACCATACTAAAAGAGTTAGCTAATAACCATACTTTAGATGAAATTTCAAAAAAGCATTCTTTATCAATTGAGAAACTTAAACAAGCTTTAATTACACTTGCAGATAAAATCAAGCTCCCCAACACACAAAGTAATATGAATAAAAAAAAATATATAATATACACTGATGGAGCAAGCAGAGGAAACCCGGGACCAAGTGGAATTGCATGTGTTATTTACGATGAAAATAAAAATAAAGTTGCAAATGCATATCAATTTATAGGTACAGCAACAAATAATATTGCTGAATATAAAGCTCTACTTTTGAGTTTTGATTTACTAAAAAAAATACCTGCAAAACAGAATTTAGAATTTTTGTTAGATTCTGAATTAGTTGTAAAACAAATAAATGGAAACTATAAAGTATCAAATGAAAATATAAAGTTGTTGTATAAAGATTTTTTTAAACATATAGCAGCTTATAAAACATTCTCGATAAAACACATTGTTCGTTCTCAAAATAAAGCAGCAGACAAATTAGCAAATACTGCTATAGATAGAAAGACAACCGCTGTAAGATTTAATCTTATAGAGGAAAGTCCGGACTCCATAGAGTAAGGTGCTCACTAACAGTGAGGCTCTGGTTTTGCCAGGGACGGAAAGTGCAGCAGAAAATATACCGCCCATTTTGGGTAAGGGTGAAAAAGTGAGGTAAGAGCTCACTATCATATTTAGTGATAAGTATGATTGGCAAACCCCACCTGGAGCAATATCATGTGTAGGTTGAAATTACTCGTTTCATTCAAACCTCTGGTGGATTGCATAGATAAATGGTTGTCAAAGAGCTTAGGCTCTTACAGAATCCGGCTTATTCTATCTATAGCAAATTGCATTTGATGCAACTTATTGGACATCTTTTATACGATAAACTTACTGCGCTCCTGCTCGCTTAGTTTAACTATAAAATATTATTAACTTAGATAGTAAAATTTTATTAAAGGGAGAATTTCTATGTCAGGTCATAATAAATGGGCTAGTATTAAACACAAAAAAGCAGCAGTTGATGCTAAACGCGGCAAAGTCTTTACAAAAATAATACGCGAACTTACAGTTGCTGCAAAAATTGGCGGCAGCATACCGGAAAACAATGCACGACTAAGAAAAGCTATTGACGATGCGCGTGCAGCAAATATGCCTCAGGATAACATGAAAAAAGCTATCCAAAGAGGAACCGGCGAACTTCCGGGTGTAAACTATGAAGAATTGGTATATGAAGGATATGGACCAGGTGGAGTTGCTGTCATTGTTGAAGTAACCACTGATAACAAAAATCGATCCGCATCTGACATCAGACGTATATTCTCAAAACATAGTGGAAACCTCGGTGAAACCGGATGTGTAAATTGGATGTTTACTCAAAAAGGTATTATTGAAATAGATAAGGCTCAGATTAAAGAAGACGAACTTTTAAACATTGCACTTGAAGCAGGTGCTGAAGATTTAAAAGGCGAAGAAAAATCAACATTCCAAGTTATAACAGAACCAAACGATTTTGATAATGTCAAAAAAGCAATCGAAGAAAAAAGCATTGCAATATCAAATTCAGAAATAACCATGCTGCCTCAAACATATGTAAAACTCGAAGATAAACAAGCACACCAAATGATAAAGCTCATGGACTCACTCGATGACAATGATGACGTACAAAATGTGTATGCAAATTTTAATATATCTGACGAAATAATCGAACAAATGGAAAACCAATAATATGCGTATTTTAGGAATTGATCCTGGCACTGCTGCAACAGGTTGGGGCATTATTTGCAATGAAAACAGAAATGCGATCATCATTGACTATGGTTGTGTACTCACTCCTGCAAATACACACCTTGCGCTAAGACTCGATACAATTCACAAAGAAGTTTCAGAAATAATTTCTAAACATAAACCTGACATAATTGCAGTTGAACAATTGTTTTTTGCAAGTAATGTTAAAACAGCTATTTCAGTCGGGCATGCGCGTGGAGTAATCCTTTTGACTGCGCAACAAAGCGCGCTCCCTATCTTCGAATACACACCACTCCAAATCAAACAAGCCATCACCGGATATGGACGCGCTAACAAAAAGCAGATTCAGTACATGGTACAACGCCTCCTCAAACTCAAAAACATTCCAAAACCAGATGATGCAGCAGATGCCCTTGCTGTCGCACTATGCCACAACAATATGAATAAATTTGTTTGCAAAACATCTTAATAGGACATTCTACACTATTTAAGTCTTTACAATATGGGACATATGGGCTATAATTATTTTATACTATATTTTATTATATGTCCTAATGAGGTATTTAAATGTCAAATATTCTATTTAGCGATAAAGAAAAACTTGAGAAAATTATTGAGGAAACTGGTGCATCACGCTCAGAAATCGCTAGAAAACTCGAAGTTCCATACAAAACCATATATCGATGGCTTGATAAAGGAACAATTCCCCATAAATCCCAGTCTATAAGTATAGACCTTCTTTTTAAAGATTATATTGATATTCGAGACATTATCTATTCATTACAAAAAATAATTGCAAATCCACTTCAAATCCTGCAAACAAACAAAACTATTAAAAATAATTTTTTTATTGAAATGACCTATAATTCAAATGCTATTGAAGGAAGCAGAATGACAATCAAAGAAACTGAAAAAATTATGAATGGTGAAATAGTAAAAGGAAAAGAATTATTTGAAATAATGGAAGTCATAAATCATTGTAATGCTATGGAGTATTTGTTAGATGTAGTTAAACCTGGTTTTCAGATAAACAAAGAATATGTGCTCAAATTACATTCCATTGTAATGTATAATTTTAATAACAAATTGCCAGGAAAATATCGTACAGGATACGTAAATCTGACGAATACAGATAAAGCCCTACCATCTGCACAAGATGTTCCGCTCAAAATGGGAAAATTACTCAAATCAATAAATAATTACAAAAATAATATTCTTGAACATATTGCTTTGACTCATCATGAATTTGAAGCTATCCATCCATTTTTTGACGGGAACGGTAGAGTTGGCAGATTACTAATGCTAACACAATTGCTTAGCCAGTCACTTGCACCTGCAATTATAAAAATCGAAAATAGATATGCTTATTATTCAGCACTTGGAAAAGCTGATTATGGAGATTTTAAACATATTACGCAGATGTTATGCAATAGTATTGCTCGAGGATATGAATTATTTAAATGATTTTCTCAAATCTACTATTTACCATAATATATATACTTTATTATTGATTACTTAATACATATATGGTATATTTAATCAGAAAGGAGGTGATTATCATGAGATATAAAGCTTTCACTTTTAATATGCCTGTCTCCATACATAATCATTTAAAAATGTTTGTAGGAAATAAAAAAATGAGTAAATTTGTCACTTCAGCTGTTGAAGAAAAACTTGAGAAAATGGAGATAAAATTAAAGCAAGCATATATTGATGCAGACAAAGATAAGGAGCGTAATAAAGAAATAAAAATATGGAAAGAAACCAATTTGGAGGATTGGAAATGAAAATATTTCCACATAGAGGTGATGTTTACTGGGTAAAACTCGATCCAGTTATAGGAACAGAAACAAAAAAAACCAGACCGGGATTAATCCTTTCAAATAACATTGGGAATGAAGTATCATCTCGAGTTATCATTGCACCTATTACTAGTAAAATTAAAAATGTATATCCATTTGAAACTTCAATAACAATAAACAAAAAAAGCAATAAAGTAATGCTTGATCAAATCCGTGTAATTGACAAACAAAGACTCGATAATTTCATAGATGCAATATCTGACAAAGAAATGGTTGATGTTGAAAAATCTTTACGATTAGTACTGGATTTATAACCTATCTTATTTAAATGATTTTCTCTAACTTTCCCTTCAGCATTTGGCGAGCTCTGAATAGACGTGATTTAAGAGTTCCTTCCGAACATTCTAAAACCTCGGAAGCTTCTTTGTAGGGAAGTTTTTCAATATCACACAAAAGTACCGGTAAACGAAATTTCATATCAAGTGAATTAACTGCACGCATTACCAACATATTACGTTCCTTTTGTAGGATTTGGTTTGTTGGGGCAGTCCCGGTTTCTCCAAATTGTTTCTTAATTTCAAAGGTTTTATACATCTCAGGAGCATCCAGCGATTCCTCGGTCATATGCTTTTTCCGACGAGCTTTCTTTTTGAATCTTTGTGAACACTGATCAATTATTATCCAATGCAGCCAAGCAAAAAAAGTTTTTCCACCTCTATATTTTTTTATATTTATAAATGCATAAAGAAAAACATCTTGTGTTATATCACTTGCTTCGTCACTGTTAAGCACCATCCAGTATACTGCTTTATAAACCTTTACTTGATAATTTAGAACAAGTTTTTCAAATGATACAACATCGCCTTTTTTCGCTTTTTCAACCAACTCTTGTTCAATATATTTAGGAGCGTGTATATCCTGTGTCTGCACTGCGTCCTCCTCCAAATTCAAGTGAATCATTTTCCATTTCAGCATGTGCTCTAAGCGTGAATTCTTTTTGAAAATTATAAAAATTCAAAGTTATTGGCCATTCCAATTCAATTTTATTCTCATCAGCTTTTAAAACTTTCACAGCTTGTGAACCTAAATACTCCCAAATTGGTCCAACAATCCTAGCATCAATAATTTCCTGCCTCTTCTCATAAAGCTGCATCTTTGTCCCAAGTTTGATTCCTCGTATACTATACTTACTATATGAACGTGCTGCATAATATGCTGCCATATGTAGTTTTTGGTTATTCAATGCAAGTGTACTAATCCTAAGAACACCCACCAAAAATATCAACAAAAGCGGCACAAAAAGTACAAACTCTACTAATGCCTGTCCACTGTTCTTTTTTTTCCCTCTAAACATACGAACTCCTTAGTGCAAAACATCTCTGTCGCCAGTTGGAATCAAAATTGTAAAATATCTAGGACTTGGTTCCGGCCACATTTGTGCTCGGTCAGAAACAACATATGCAGCAGCAGATGCTTCTAGTGTAAACTCCTGATCCCAAATCTCAAACTGTTTCGCTAGTTTCACATAACTTCCAACATCTTCATCTGTTGGTTTTATCCAACCATTGATTGATTTTCTTTTAGCATTCTTTTTACCCGTAGCTTCTTCTATCCATGCAATATACTCAATTTCTATATCTTCTCTCACCAAAGACGGGGACTCAAAGAATTGGTTGGTAATTCGAGCCTGCTTATCATTTTTTTGCTTAAACTCCTCCCCAATTCGTTCTTTTATTAATTTACCATACAGTCCAATAAATGCATCCTGCTGTCTTTGATATCTTGCATAAAGCTTTATAACATTTTCAAATATTGTCTGTGACCCAAAAACATAGCCCTCACTTGCCTGAACTTGATCAATACCAGGATATCGATAACTGTTAGGATCATTTGGTTCATATCTTTTTTGTTTATCGCCCGATGGGTATTTTAAAATGAAATTGCGATCAGATACTGAATTTAAGAGTCGTGCTTGAAACGTAGAAACTGCGAGCACTACTGAATCTGCGGCTGTTTGAAGTTTAATAGCCTCAACTGAAACTTTTGAAACATTAACTATTAGAAGTAGAAATGTAAAAATAGTTGTAATCATAAAAAGCAACATAACAATTATTTGACCACTATTTTTGTGACTATTTGAAGTCATTTTACACTCCATTTGTAATTCTACTGGTCGTAAAACATATGTACATTAAGAATTATAACATAATCGAAAAAATTAACCTGCGAATTTTTTGTGAATATAAAAGGGATGAGAGCTTTGCTGCATCTGTTGCTAACTGAAGGGTCTTTATCCAAAAAATAAAAAAATTAATCCAACATCTTTACTTTTAAATTTTAAATTAAATGGGGATAGAGAGATTCGAACTCTCACAGCCAAATGACCACTAGACCCTGAACCTAGCGC
>JBHPKP010000045.1:0-6476 GCA_042566505.1 bacterium
TTTGGCTGATGAGGAATGAAATATATGCAAAACATGGCAAACCGTTTAAAACATATGAATTGTATGCATATTTTTTGGGTAAAGGATATAAGTTAGATCAGAATTTTAGTGAAAAGAAACTTTCAAAAGTTGAGAAAGAAAACGCTGTTACTATTTTACGAAAAGAAAAAGAATTATTGGAGAAGAATTATCGTGAGAATAAAACGCAATTAAATTTTAATAATGTGATCAATAGGTTTCAGTTTCCTCAATTTGATGAAAGTGAGATACGATTGTTAGAGAATAATGGTTTTGTTGTTACTCCTGCAAAATATAAGCAATTGTTTCATGCGTATGAAGAAAATGATTACAATGGTATAGCAAGTTTTATTACAACAGATTTAGTTTTGCAAATGCATCATGTTTATTTTGATACGATGTTGAAGTTATTAGAAGAGAGATATTTTTTGCCTGCGATAAAAAAGCTTAGTTTTGAAATGATGCGAATATTCGAAGAAATATATTCTTCATCTTCGAACACAATGATCAAAGATGCTGCAAAAAAGAATATGGCATATTTTGCTGTTCCCTATTATTTTTTAACAAAAGATGAAAAAATAATTCCTCAAGATATAAAAAATGTTGTTTTGCAAGAAATTAAACTATGTGAAGAACATAAAGGATTAGCCTCCCCATTTATTTTAAATCCAACGCAAGATGAAAATTATAAATATAAGATTGATTATTCTCAATTTGTTCCAAGAGGTCATTATACAAGTACGGAAAGTCTGCAAAAATATTTTATGGCAATGATGTGGTTTGGAACATACGTATTGCATCCTAGTACGGTTGACAGTGAGCTGATACAAGGACTTTTAATAACACATTCATTATATAACAAAAAAGTAAACGAAAAATATCTTATAGATTTTTGGGAAAAAATCTATGAACCTACTGTGTTATATGTAGGATTGTCCGATGATTTTGGTCCACTAGAATGTAAAGTGGTTATTGACAAGATTTTTGGCAAGCAATTCTCTATTGATGATTTTACTGATGCAAAAAAACTTATCGAAGTGAAAAAAATGGTCAAAAAAATGTACGATAAAAAAACAAGAATAAAACAAAAAATGGATGATAAATTGGTTTCGGAACCAGAATTTAGTTTGATGGGTCAGCGGTATATTCCAGATTCTGAAATAATGCAGCGATTGGTTAAGCCACGCGAAAGAGTATTTCCAAAAGGATTAGATGTTATGGCAGCATTCGGAAGTAGAATTGCAAAAGAGCTAATGCTAACTACCTATAAAGATGATTGGAAAGATTTCCCAAAATATCCGGATGAATTAGAAGATTTAATTGCTGAATATAAAAATCTCAAACCTGAAGAATGGAAAAAAAATATATATTACAACTGGTTGTGGTGTTTGAAGTCTTTATTAGAATTGGATAATGGATACACATATCCTTTTTTTATGAACAATGATAACTATTTGGCTAAGAATTTAAATTGTGTTTTGGCAAGTTGGACGGAAATGAGGCATGATACTATTCTTTATTCACAGCAGAGTAATGCAGCAGAATGTGGTGGAGATTGTTGGGAGGCAAGACAATGGATTCCCGAACCGCCAAAAGGATATGTGGAGCCGAATGTAGAATTTTATTATAGGTTAAAAGAAATGTTGCAGTATATAAAGAACGAACTAAAAAAGAGAGGTTATTTTGGCAAAAATGCAAAGAAAAGTTATGGTATAGATAGTTTTGATGTTTTATATTCGAGGTTTATTGAGGCTGTGGAATTTCTTGAACAAGTATCAGTGAAAGAGCTTAATAAAGAACCGTTGACAATAAAAGAATATGAACAGATAAGGAGGTTTGGTTCTTTAATAGATAATTTGTCTTTGGAGGCTTATGAAAATATATATGGTCCAATAGCTAATATTTATCATAATCATTGGGCTTCATTAAAAGGTCCAGATAGAAATATTCCACTTGTTACTGATGTACATACTGCTCTGGATCGAAAGAAAGTACTTGAGGAAGCAGTAGGTAATGCATTTGAGATATATGTTATTGTTGAAATTAATGGCAGACTTAAGCTTACCAGGGGTTCTGTTTTTTCTTACTATGAGTTCAAATGGCCAATGGGTGATAGACTAACAGATGAAAAATGGCAGGATATGCTTGAAAAAGGAGTAGAGCCCGGGTTGCCTGAATGGACACAAAGATATTTTTCGGATAAATTTAAAAAAATGCCAAAACCTACATACATTCCTGATAGTACGATAAGAGAACATATAGGTGATGGTGAGCCAGGATGGCGAATGCTTTACTATGAGACGGGATGTTAAATATGCAAAGGTTATTTCTGGTATTTTTCTTATTTTTTCTGTTCACGAATTATCTTGCAGCAGATGTTCGATTTTGTGCGGTTGGTGATATAATGCTTGATAGAGGAGTAAAAACAAGGATACTTAGAAACAATACTAATCATCCTTTTGAAAAAGTTTCCTTTTTTATTAATGAGTTTGATCTTGCATTTTGTAATCTCGAATGTCCATTAACAGATAAAGGAGTTCCGCTTAATAAAAAATATTGTTTTGAGGCAAGTCCTAATTATATTAATGCGCTTAAAAAAAGTGGTTTTAATATTTTGTCTATTGCTAATAATCATACCATAGATATGGGTAGAGATGCTTTTTTGGAAACAAAAAAAACAATAGAAGATAAGGGATTATATGCTGTTGGCGGTGGTAAAAATCAAGAGGAAGCGCGAAAACCAATTATTTTAGAAATCAATGGTTTGAAATTTGCTTTTTTCGGATATATTGATATGTTGTTGGAAGCTTTAGTTTATCTTGAAAATAAGCCATATCCTGCATGGGCAAATTCAGATGAAATAATTAAACAAATTAGAGCGGTAAGAAAAGAGGTTGATTTCATTGTGGTTTCTTTTCATTGGGGTGTAGAATTTCAGCAAATACCTACTATAAATCAGGTTAAGTTTGCGCATGAGCTCATTGATGCAGGTGCGGATTTAATATTAGGACATCATCCTCATGTTCTTCAACCTATTGAGATTTATAAGGACAAATATATTGTATATAGTTTAGGTAATTTTGTTTTTGATCAGCACAAATTATTTCAAAGGCAGAGTATGGTTTTTTGTTGTAATTTCACAAAAGAAGGTATTGATTCGGTATATATAAAACCCATCTTAATTGAGGATTTTAGGCCAACTATAGCGGAAAATGAGAATTATGATGCAATTATTGAAAAAATGCAAATTTTGGCAGAAGAGTATAATGCAGAATATATTACAATTGAAAAAAAAACTCTTGTAGTAGAAAAAGAAAACCTTCTTAATGCATATGTATCTGATAATATGGCAGTGATTATTTATAGAAATAAAATTGAATTGATTGATAGTAATTTGAATGTTGTAGATTATTTTGATATTCAATATCCTAATGAACTGAAAGAATGTTGTATTTTTGAAGAAAATGAAGAAATAAGAATATACGGTATTATTGGGAATGCAGATAAATTACTAGGTGGTTCTATAGTGATATTTCCTATCTACGGGAATAAAATAAGTATGCCGCTTAAAGATGTTCATGATTTTAATCCATGGAAAATAAAATTAGCGGATGTAGATGGAGATGCTAATCCTGATCTTTGTGTCGGGGTATGGAAGAAAACAAGATATTATGATGAATACGATAACCGTTTATTTATATATAATCGAACAGAAAATTATATATATCCGAAATGGTTGGGTTCAAAATTTGCAAATCCATTTATTGATTATGAGTTTTCAGATATTGATAACGATTCAAGAGATGAATTAATTCTTTTGGAAAAGTGTAACGATGGGAATAAAAGAATTGTTGCTTATAGATGGAATACATTTGGTTTCAAAGAAGGTCGAACTTTAAAAGATAATTATGAAGAAACTAAGCTTGAAAAATATTTTTCTGCGAGGAGGCAAAATGAAAAATAGAACTGCGCAAAAAGAACGTAAAACTAAGGAAACAAATATTAATCTAAATATAAATCTTGACGGAAAAGGTGATGCTGAGATAAATACAGGTATAAGTTTTTTTGATCATATGTTAGAGCTTTTTGCTCGTCATTCTTTGTGTGATCTTGCAATTGATGCAAAAGGTGATTTGGAGATCGATGAACACCACTTAATCGAGGATATGGGCATTGTTTTGGGTGAAGCTCTAAAGGAAGCAATTGGTGACAAAAAGGGTATTAATCGATATGGTTTTATGATTCTTCCAATGGACGATACATTAGTTGAAGTAGTTCTTGATTTGTCGAACAGGCCTTTTTATGTGTCAAATTTTGATAAAGAATTAAAGAATCTTGCCAAAGACGATAAAGACAGATATGAATTATACGAACACTTTTTTCAGTCACTTGCAATAAATGCAGGAATGACTCTTCATATTAATTTAAAATACGGCAAAAATTTTCATCATATAGTTGAATCAATTTTCAAATGTTTTGCGCATGCACTGCGAAAAGCAATTGAATCTGATCCGCGCTCGGACCAAGTCCCTTCAACAAAAGGAACACTGTAAATGATAGCAATAATTGATTACGAAGCAGGAAATTTAAATAGCGTATATAAAGCTTTGGAACTTGCTGCAAAAAAATCCGGACTAAAAACTGACATTTGCATTACAAGTTCTGTGAAAAAAATTAAAGAAGCTGATGCGATAGTTTTTCCGGGTGTTGGCGCGTTTGGTGAGGCAATGAAAAACTTGAAAAAGTATAAGCTTGTCCAACCTATTCGGGATGCAGTGAATTCAAAGAAACCATTTTTGGCAGTTTGTGTTGGGCTACAGCTTCTATTCGATAAAAGCTATGAAAAAGGGACTCACAAAGGGCTTGGGATATTTAAAGGGGAAGTGAAAAAGTTTGATTTACCATCTAAATATAAAATTCCGCATATGGGTTGGAATAGTGTTGAAGTGGGTAAAAAAGATTGCGCACTTTTTAAAAATATTCCAAAAGATTCTTTTTTTTATTTTGTGCATTCCTATTATGTAGAGACAAAGGATAGAAGAATAAATAAAATATATTCAAAATATGGCAAAAAATTCGCAGCAGGTATTTGTAAAGACAATGTGTATGCAGTGCAATTCCATCCGGAGAAAAGTCAAACACAAGGTTTAAAACTTTTAGAGAATTTTTGCAGGATAGTTAAGAGAGGAAAAAAATGATTATAATTCCAGCGATCGACCTGAGAGATGGGAAATGCGTACGGCTCATTCAGGGTGATTATTCAAAAGAGACTATATATTTTGATGATCCGGCAGAAGTTGCAAAAAGATGGAAAACCGGGGGCGCAGAGCGTATACATTTGGTAGATTTAGATGGCGCATTAAAAGGTAGTTCGATAAATTTCAAAACTATCGAAAAGATTCGTGCATCGGTTGATTGTGCGTTAGAGCTTGGTGGTGGAATCCGTGATATGGAAACAGTTCAAAAATATTTTGACTTGGGAATTGATAAATTAATTTTAGGTAGTGTGGCTGTTAAAAATCCGGAATTTGTTAAAGAAGTGTGTGAGAAGTTCAAAGATAAGATTATCGTTGGTATTGATGCAAGGGATGGGAAGGTTGCAACTCAAGGTTGGACCGAAGTTTCGCAAGTGAGTCATATAGAGTTTGCAAAAAAAATGGAAGAACTTGGGGTGGCTGAATTTATATTTACTGACATTAGTCGCGACGGCATGCTCGAAGGTGTGAATATAACAGCTGTTAAGGAATTTGCGCAAAGCATTAAAGTAAATATGATTGTTTCAGGCGGAGTAGCTAGTTTGAAAGATATTGAAAATGTACAAGTTTTAGGTGTTTCCAATATATCTGGTATAATAATAGGAAAGGCATTGTATACAGATCAGTTTACACTTGAGGAAGCAATCGAAAAATTAAAATAATACGGAAAATGATATGTATTTAGGGAAGTAAATATGGCAAAGCAAACAGAGAAGATTATAGATTATATATCGGGCATTGAAATAATAGCGACTCCAGAAGAAATTGAAGCAGTTCAAGTTTTTTCAAAACAACTTATTGAAGATTATGGATTTCAAAAAAATCAAATTCAAACCAGACCACAATTTAGAGTTAAAGCTTGTCCATCAGATAACAAAAAAGAATATCCTGTTGATGTTGCTGTTTTTAACAGCAAAAATAAAAACGATGATGAGCTTTATATAATTGTTGAGTGTAAAAAGAAAAATAGAAGGGATGGGAAAGGGCAACTAGAGGATTATTTGCGTTTATCTAAAGCATGTTTTGGAGTTTGGTTCAACGGAGATGAAAGACTTTTTTTGAGAAAATTTGAAAAAGACGGTAAAGTAATTTTTGAAGAAATTCCCAATATTCCGGTTTCAGGTCAACGTATAGAGGATATAGGCAAGTTCAAAAAACAAGATTTAAAACCAACACATAATTTAAAAGCAATATTTAAGTCAA
>JBHPKP010000046.1:0-6461 GCA_042566505.1 bacterium
TTTTAAGAAATACTGAGAAAGGAGTAAAAAAAATGTTAGACAAACAACTAAAAAAATATAGGAAAAAGATTAGTTGGTCACAGCAGAAATTGGCTGAGAAAGCAGGTCTTTCCTATAATGCAATTACAAAAATTGAACAAGGGTCTGCAAAAAATCCAACTATTCAAACAATTGCAAAAATTGCAGATGCATTTAATGTATCCATTGATGAACTAATTGGCAAAAAGAGAAAATAGTTTTTCTTATCTTTGATACTATGGCTATTCTACGTAGCCATAGTATTTTTTCATCAACTATTAATTAATCAATCCAAACAAATCAAACCTTCATTGACAAATCTAAGTAAAAAATTAATAATCTTATTTAAGTATTTTATAAAATTTTCCTATTTAGAATGGCTTTATACCAATTTGCGATACAAGATATGATAATATAACAAAGTAAAAAGCTTATATACAAGGAAGAAGAGGTGCGAATAACTAGTTATTTAAGCCGATGATGACGCAGTAGATAAGTTTTTTACGAAGTTAGATTGTTGTATTTTGTATTGCAATGATCTGATCTTCCCCCGAAAAAGATTACATTCTTCTTTGAATTATCTTTCGCCTATTCAGTTTGAACATTTATACTCTAAGACTTAGGTTTTTCTGTCCACTTTTTCGGGGGATGATCAAAAACAGCAATTTTTCGCAACAATTTCAACTTTTTTTCAACTTCCGTTCGTAATTTATTCTTATACTAAGTACGATTAATCACAGAGCAATAAAGCGTTATAAAATCAAGTAATTTACTTATAATCAGAACTAATATATACTATAATAATGATACAAAATCAAAATAAACCAGTCTCAAAAAAAGCATTACAAAATAGAGCAATTTTTTTATTTATTCTATTTATTAGCACCTTTTTTTCAAACCTAGCCCATGCGAACCAAGACAGTCAAACCTTACAGACTACTAAATACCAATTGGAAGAAAAATACGGAAATGTAATCGAAGAATTTCACGCCCCATCTAAAAACAAACTTATTATCATCCAAGATTTCCATTGCAATCCGGATGTCCAAAAAAATATTTATAAAATCATCAAATCAATAACTGAACATGTAAAAAGCTTTATTGTTATTGGAGCTGAAGGCACACCTGTATCAAGAATTGACACTGGTATATTGGATGCAATTAAAGATACAAAAATCAAAAATACAATAATTCAAAATCTTCTATCATCAGGCAAACTCAAAGGCGAAGAATTATTTATGCTTTATGAAAAACCTGAAGATATTGAACTTTATGGCTTAGAAAATAGTGAAATTTATAATCAAAACTTCAAATTGCTTCTTAAGTCACAGGAAAATAATATAGCAATAAAACCTATACTTAATGAGCTTTCGAGAAAAATTAATTATGTTGGAAATAAAATATTTCTTCAAAATATTTTAAATCTTATAAAAACTGAACAAGCATACATGCGATCAAAAATGTCCTTGAGTGATTATATAACTTCCTTAATTGCTGCATCAAAAAACTACAACATATTCCTAAGAAATGACTACAAAAACCTTCAACTGGTTTTAAATTCACAAAGAATTAGAAAGCTAACCAATCTTTCAGTAGTAAACATTGAAGCTGTCCAATTAGAAAAAGCCCTTTTAAATCATTTAAATAATGACCAAAAAAGAGTATTACTAAATTACTCAAAAAATAAGGGGAAAAATTATTTCATTTACCTTAATAACTTGATCAAACTCTACAATTTTTCTGACTCTGAAAAACTCCCCAACTTACACAAATATTTAAACTATCTTGAGCTGCAAAACAGTATTGACTTTAGCAAGCTTATCGAAGAATTAAATGATTTCCAGTTTGAAATTGGTTTGTATATGACAAAAGGTACCGGATTTGGTGAGAAATTGTGGTATCTGAGAAGATATATTAATCTTTTGGAAAAATATTTATTTAATAACATTACCCACTATCAGTACGAAAAGTGGAATAGCGAAAAACAAATTTTTTTAAAGGAATTAAAAAGATTTGCAAATAAATTTTATGGTCCTAAGTATTTTGAGAAAATTAAGCACATCATATATGACTCAATTGATACTATGGAAAGTTTTTATTTGCTTGCAGATAAACGTGATGAAGTGTTGACCCAAAATATGCTCAGATTACTTACAACATTTGAAACAAACAAAAGTACTATTGGAATCATGATTGCAGGTGGTTTTCATATACGCGGAATTACAAAAAACTTACGTTCACGAGCAGTTGCATACGATGTAATTATCCCAAGCATGCCGGATAAAATAAGCAAAAAACTCTATCTTGAACGAATAAACGAACAAGCAGATTTATACACAGGCAACTAAAAATACATTATTTCCTCTTTTTTTTAAGATACTTCTCAAGCTCTTCAACCGAAGTAAATATAACCTCATAAGGATCTCCATAAAATTCACACTCTTCATGTCCCAAGCCATGATCTCTACATATTTCAGGACGCTTGTCATAAATCCGGCATTGATTATCCTTTCCCAATGCCTTGCACTTACTTTTTACTTCCACATACCAATCGCGTTCCTCATCTTTAAACACATGGACATTCTCATGCAAAAGATACCACCTAAGAGTTTCGTAGTCTGACTGATCTTCTGGCTCATCAATCTGAATAGTTACATAACTACAGCATTCACCTTCACAATTTTTACAATCCGGAATAAAATCTTTTTTCTTAGACATTTCTTTGCCCCTCCTTACATAAGCTTTTTAATATACAAAATTCACACAATGGTTTCTTCCTGCAGTATTCTTTCGCAAGCTTTACTATCAATGCATGATATTCACTAAAAAGTTCAACATCTGCTTTTATATTTTCATGAAAGAAATTTTGTAATGTTTCATATTTTCGTTCAATATCAAACCCCAACCTGTTAACCAATCTATATGTATATGCATCTATCACAAAAATCGGTTTTTCTGCTGCATACAGGATTATGGAGTCTGCGGTCTCCGGTCCTATGCCTTTAATAGCTAGCAATTCTTTTCTTAAATCTATTAGCGATTTATCGAACATCTTTTTCAAGCTATAACTGTAATTATCTCTTAAATGTTCACAAAAAATATACAAACGTTCTGATTTTTGTTTAAAAAAACCAGACGGCTTTATTAGTTTTTCTATTTTTTTTAAACTAAGTTCATGAAGATTTTTTGGAGTAAGTTTTATTTGAATCTTAAGATTTACAATTGCTTTTTCTACATTATTCCAATTGGTATTTTGGGTAAGGATTGCACCAATTATTACTTCGAATTTTGAATCAGCAGGCCACCATTTTTGGGGACCAAAAGAATCATAAAGAATGTCATAAATATTTTTGAGTAGAAACGCATTGCAATGTGTTTCTATAGGAGAGTGAGAATTATGCATCGCTTAATAGCTCTAACAAAATTGATGAGTCATATCCTAAAAGATATGCCAAGATTGCTTTTTGAACATGCATCCTATTACCTGCTTGCTTGAATACAATTGATTGAACACCATCCATAACTTCACCGGAAACTTCTTCCGCTCGATGCGCCGGAAGGCAATGCATAAACACTGCATTCTTGTCCGCTTTTGACATAAGGTTTGCATTCACCTGATATGCAGCAAACTCATTCAACCTTTTCTGTTTCTCTTCTTCTTTTCCCATACTTATCCAAACATCTGTATAAACTACATGCGCGCCAACAACTGCTCTATTTGGGTCAGTTGTAATTTGTATTTCGGATTTTTTCATTTTTGCTTTATTGAACTCAAAGATTTCCTTATTTGGTTCATATCCAACAGGGCATGCAATAGATAAATTAATATCACGCAAACCCGCAAGATTGATCAAAGAATTTGAAATATTATTTCCATCGCCAATATATGCAATTTTGAGCGAAGAAAAGTCCGCATTAATTCTCCATTTGAAATGCTCAATCACTGTATAAAAATCACTCAATACCTGACACGGATGCACTAAATCAGAAAGCCCATTTATAACAGGCACATCTGAAAACTCCGCAAGTTTTTGAACATACTCATGCTCAAATGTTCGTATCATTATGCAGTCAACAAACTGAGAAAGGGTTTTTGCAGTATCAGAAACAGTTTCACCACGACCAAGTTGAATGTCATCTGAATTTAAGAATAAAGCATGTCCACCCAATTGATACATACCGGTTTCAAACGACACCCTTGTTCTCGTAGATGCTTTTTGAAATATCATTGCAAGCGTTTTGTTGTTCAAAAGTTTTATATCTGAACTTGCAATATCATTTTTTATAATTTCAGTCATAAGCATAATGTCATTTAAATTTTTCACACTTAAACTATTAATATCAACTAAATCACTTTTACTCATAAAATCCTCTTACTTTTTATAAACTTCTTCTGGATTAAATAATTTTTCACCTGTTATGTTCCATTCGTCATCTTTTTTTGTTCGAAAGAAACAGCTTCTGTACCCTTTGTGACAACTAGCGCCATATTCACTAGCGCCATTGTCACCAAGTTGGCGAATTTTTAATAAAAGCGTATCGCCATCACAGTCTATACATATATCCTCGATTTTTTGAACATTTCCGGACGATTCGCCTTTCATCCAAAATTTCTGGCGTGACCGAGACCAATATACTGCATTACCTGTTTCAATTGTTTTAATTATCGACTCTTTATTCATATATGCCATCATCAAAACTTCACCTGTTTTAATATCTTGCGCGATCGCAGGCACAAGAGCATTATCATCAAACTTTATTCCGTTAATTAACTTTTCAAAATTCATATTTTCTCCAAAATCATTTCTTCGAATTAGAAAACCTCTGAATCGATGTATTAAAATCTAAAAATTCATCCAGATGATTTTTAAGAACATTTTCAAGTATATCTATATCAATCGATTTATAATCATGCACTGCTATATTTCTAAAACCTACCATTTTTTGCATTCTTTCTGATAAATTTTTATTAATTATTTTATTAGATTCCAGCATATCAAAAACTTCTCTACCAGCCTGAGGGACACCCAATTTATTTACTCTAACAATATGCGCGCCTATATCAATAGCAATCTCACAACATCGTTGAAGATTCAATATGATTGAATCCTGTTTTGTGTAGTTATTTTTAAAATCTTTTTCATAACCATTGTATTCTTCTCGAATACGCTGCAAGCATCTTTCAATTGATTGAATTTTGTTAATCAATACATCATCAATCATTTTTTCCTCCTTTTATGCAGACAACTTATCATTTAAAATATCTTTTCTCATTATATATTCACTAAAAATAAAATCTTCAAAAATAGTACACTCTTTTGTATCAGCACAATATATTTTAATACCATTTTTAATTACCTGCATAGCTAACACAGTAGTAGTATAACGCAATTCCACAAGGTCAACATCTCTTTTTAATTTTACTGCTAAATCCTGAGCCATCTCCCATTTTTGATTGTTCGCTATTTTAGATTTAGCCAATACTGCAATATCTATATCAGACTTTAAATTTATTTCACCTTTTGCAAAACTACCAAAAATATAAATACACTGAATATTTTTTATTTGCTGTTTAAGTTCATTTATTATTATTTTTGTTTTCTCATTGTTTAATTCAATCATACTTTTTCATATCCTTCTTACAGTCTCTTAATACTTAACATAATACCACAACATAACAGCCATAATAAATGACACAATCTTTGCATTCAAATTTTTCTTCAAATTCTCTTCTGACCATATACGCTTGGACCAAATAAAAAATCGATTATCACTTTCCGCATAACATTTCCTTACTTCTTTTTTAAGTTCTTTTAGTCCAACATTCCATGTAATATTCCCATGCTCAACAATAGATACCTGACCTGTTTCTTCGGACACAACAATTATCACTGCATCAGACACTTCGCTCAATCCAAGTGCAGCCCTATGTCTTGTGCCAATTGTATTTGGCAAATCATCTCGTTTGGTAAGCGGCAAGAAACATGCACCTGCTGCAACCTTATCATGCTGAATAACCACTGCTCCATCATGCAAAGGAGTGTTGGGCATAAATATTGATTCCAAAAGTTCTCTTGATACTTCCGAATTAATTTTAACTCCATGCTCGATATAATTTCTTAAACCTGTTTCTCGCTCTAACACAATTATTGCACCAATTTTTCGGAGTGCAAATGCTGTTACAGCTGCAATTATCCTTTCCATTATCTCAGAATGAATCTTTAGATTTGTAAATCTGCCGCGTCCAACTGCTGCAAGCGCACTGCGTATCTCCGGCTGAAACACAACAACAACAGCTATCAAAGCAACCGCCCAAAAACTACGCAAAAGCCATTCAAATACCACAAAATCAAAAACTTGCGCAATAACCGTAAAAATAAAAATTATAATTATGCCTCGAAGTATTTGCAATGCACGTGTATGCTTAATCAAAAGATAAATTC
>JBHPKP010000047.1:0-6442 GCA_042566505.1 bacterium
GCGAGATTTTTTTAGTCGAAAAGTAGAATCTGGTTGGTCAGTATTTAAACGCGAAATTATAGTTTGAGGAATTTTTATGGACAATACTTTAGCAATGGTTTTAGCAGGCGGGCAAGGTAGTAGATTAAATATTTTGGCTCATCATAGAGCTAAACCTGCAGTGCCATTTGGTGGGATTTATAGAATTATTGATTTTACATTAAGTAATATAATGAATAGCAATATTGGAAACATAGGCGTGCTTACTCAATATAGACCGTCTTCCTTGATAGAACATATTCAAACAGGTGAGACGTGGGGATTCTATGGAAAGAATAGAAGTGCTACAGTTTTACCTCCATATGCTGGAGAAACAGCTTTATCTTGGTATGAAGGAACTGCGGACGCTGTTTATCAAAATAGAGCATTTATTGAACGATTTGAAAGTGTTGATAAAGTACTTATATTGTCAGGTGATCATATTTATAATATGGATTATGCGAAGCTTATAGAATTTCATAAAAAAAAGCGTGCACATTTAACAGTTGTTTCGATGGAAGTTCCCATAAAAGAAGCGCATAGGTATGGGACGATAATAACGGATGATTCTGATCGTATTATAGATTTTGACGAGAAGCCAAAAAAACCAATATCTAATCTTGTTAGTATGGGAGTATATTTATTTAACAAGCAAACTTTATTAACTGTGCTTGCAGAAGATGCGAGAAATCCAAACTCCAAAAGAGATTTTGGTAAAGATATTTTACCTAGTATGGTTGATAGAAGTAAAATTTATATTTATAAGTTTAAAGATTATTGGCGCGATGTTGGAACACTGCAGTCTTATTGGGATACTAGTATGGAACTTTTAAGAGAGAATAAAGGAATTGATCTAGAGTCTTGGCAAGTTAGAACAAATTTGAATCGAAACGTAATTGCTGATCGTAAACCTGCATATATAGCGAAATCAAGTACTATAAAAAATTCATTGATTTCAGATGGATGTTTGATAAAAGGAAAAGTTGAAAATAGTATAATTTCTCCTGGTGTAATAATTGAATCAGGTGTTGAAGTGAAAGATTCAATTATTTTTCATGATTCGATAGTAAAAAAAAACGCAGTTATTGATAGGTGCATTATTGACAAAAATGCGACAATAAGTGAAAATGTTAACTTAGGAAAAGGAAAATTTCCAGGGAAGAAAAATTTTCAATTTCCGAAGCATTTATCGACAGGTTTAACTATTGTAGGAAAGTTGACAAAAATTCCCAGGGAAATACAATCAGGAAGAAATTGTGTTTTTTATCCGGGGTTAACAATTGGTGATTTCAAAAAAAAGATTTATCAAGATGGTGAAGTCATAGGAGGATAAGTGTTTAATGTATCTGATGATTCAAATTGTTATGTATTAGATATTGGCTCACAAAATATAAAATTTGTGCATTTGAGACGCATATTGGACAAAGAAGAAAAATATTATATTGAGGCAGTTGACAAAGAATCTGTGCTTTACGACATTTCTGAAGAAATTCCACAACTCGAAAAACGACAATTCTATCTTGAAGCCCTCGATAAATTAGTTTTACGTAATAAACTAAAAAACAAAAAAATATTCACTTCAATTTCAGGAACTTCGGTTATAGTGAGATTTATTACCACAAATAAAATGACAAGAGAAGAACTGGAAAAAACCATTAGATATGAAGCAGAACCCTATATCCCTTTTGATATGACTGAAGTGGATATTGTATTTGATATTATAGGTGAAACACTTGATGGCACTACTATGAAAAATGAAGTGAGTCTAATTGCTGCAAAGAAAACAGCAATTGAAGACAAAATTGATTTGTTAACATCTAATGATCTAAGACCGGTTGTGCTTGATGTGGATGCTTTTGCAATCGAACATCTTTGTGCTCATTTAAAAATTGCTCAGGAGAAAAGTATTTTATTTATAAATATTGGTGCAACTGTAACTAATTTGGTAATTATCGAAAAGGGTTTGGCAAAAGTTGTAAGAGATATTACTATTGGTGGGAATGAATTTACAAAAGTATTGCGTATGCATAGGGATTTAGATTTTTTTCAAGCTGAAAAGGAAAAGGTAACGCGAAAATATGAAACCTCTTCTGATACTGATAAGAAAGACGGCATTGGGGCTGATTTAAGTTCATCTGAAATTAAATTTTTAGGTGCTGGGGGTAGTGTCGAAAAGGAGCCAGTAAAAAATGAAGAACCCATTGACGATCAATCTGTCCATCCTATGTTTAAGCCGGTGGTTTCGGAAATAATTGATGAATTGCAAAGATCTATCAATTATTACCACGCGCAGACCGGTGAAATTAATATTTCAGAAATTTATTTGACAGGTGGTGGAAGTAAAATAAAAAATTTAGAAATAGTAATAGAGAATGAATTAGAAATTCCTGTAAAAATCTTTAATCCTTTTCAACATTTTCAGCCTTTTAGAAACTATGAAATAAATCCACAATTAGTAAATAGTGGCGTGCTTTTTACTGTTGCATTTGGTGCAGCGCTAAGGTCATTGTCTAAAGTTAGCATAAAAGAACAATTCCAGCATTTATTTAAGAGGAAATAATGACTACAATAAATTTAGTTCCTGCTGATATTCTTCATAAGGAGAAAACGAGAACATTATACGGATTTATATATGCAGCAATTTTTTCATTGTTATTTTTTGCAGCTTTAATTTATGGCTTTAGGTATTTAGCATATCGAAATGTTTTAGGTGAGATCAAAAAATTAAACAATGATTTACAGCAATTGCAAGTTGTTGTAAATAAGGTTAAGCAAATTGAGTTTGCCCAAAAAAGCCTTGATAATAGAATTATTGTAATTCGAGATCTATTAAAAACAAAATATCTTTATGCAAAATTTCTAGAAGATTTTGCGAATTGTATACCAAATAGACTTTGGGTAAGGTTTATGCAAACAAAAGGGGTTGAAGGTAAACTTAATATTAATTGTAATATTTCAGCATTGAATAATTTTACAATTTCAAGATTTATGGAAAGATTAAAAAGATATGGCAAATTCGATGATGTGGAATTGACGTATATCAAAACAACATATATTGGAACGATTGGTTTAACAGGTGTTGTTGTGAATGATGCACTTATATTTGTAAATACTCTTATAAAACTTAAATATCTATTCTTAAAGAAGGTTTTTATGGCTGCAAAAAATGAGCAAAAAGATAAACAAGAGAAAATATTATTATTGATTTTGTTCTTAGGGTTATTATGGGCTGGTTATAAATATCTTTATGAACCGCTTGGGGTAAAACTAGATACTGCTGAGACAGAACTTAAAAAAAATTATTCTGCTTATAATAGTCTAAAAACTAAAACTTTATCGCTTGATCTAATGAAAAAAGATCTAACAGAGTTGGAAGAAGTTGTTAAGCTCACAGAAGCAAGAATCCCTCAGGTGAAAAATGTACCAAGTCTTCTCAGAAGTATTACAACAGATATGAATAAATACTTGATCAAGATGAGTAATTTAGTTCCACAAAAAACTATTGATAAAGGTCATTATTTAGAACTGCCTTTTAAAATGGATACAACAGCGAAATACCATAATTTAGCAAGATTTTTTGCTGCATTGGGCAATTCTGATAGAATTATTCATGTTAAAGATTTACAGTTTTCATTTAGGAATAAAAGTGAGTTAGATAATAATAATATTAGAGCGACATTTTATTTAATAGCATATAGTTTTAAAAAAGGGTGAAGAATATGTGTTTTAAATTTGTAATGATTTTATTAATAGTTTTATCGTTTTTCCCTCAGGGATGTAAGGTGAAACTTGAAAAACAATATCAAGAAAAAATATTTTATAGAAAGAAGAAAATACCTAAAATCGAAGTTAAGACTAAAAAGTTTTATTATAATCCAAAATTAAGTCGTGATCCAATGAAAGCGCAAGTTACAGAAACAGGAGTTGTGTTGCGACCGGTTTCATCTAGACGTAAGGTGTCGAAATCAGGTTTCTATTTGAGGGGTTTATCATTAAGTGGAATTGTTTCTGAGGAGGAAGGTGCGAGAACTGCAGATGCAGCTGTTTTAAGAGGGGCAAATGGTAAAACTTACTTAGTTAAAGATGGTCTTATTCATGATCGAAAGGGTAATGAAGTTGAGGATTTTTCTGCGGTGATAAAGGAAGATAGAGTCGAAATTATAAAAAATGATAAAGTAATAAAGGTCTTACGTTTAAAGTCTTGAGGAGGACAAATGCAAAAGTTATTTAAATTACTAATAATATTTTGTTTTATTTTTTCTAATATAAATACCCCGTTATTTAATCTTGAAGCGAAATCAAAGAGAAAGACAGGCAAAAGATCCAATAGAGGTTCCAGAAGAAATATAAAAACACAAAAAGATGCAAAAAAAGGTATGGATTTGGATTTTTATAGGGCTGATATTAAAGATGTGTTAGCAGTTTTAGCAGTTAAAAGTGGTGTAAATATCATACCAGACGATAATGTTCGAGGGTATGTCTCGATACATCTTGAAGATGTTACATTTGAAGAAGCTTTGGATACTATATTATTACAAAAAGATTATAGTTGGGAACGAATTGGAGATAGGAGGATTAGAGTTATTGCGCAGAAAATGATTACTACCAGAGTCTTTTCTTTAAATTATTCTAAAGCTGCTGAAATGAAGCAGGTTGTACAGGGTCTCCTTTCCCAAAATGGGAAGATGGTCGGTGATGAAAGGATAAACACTTTAATAATTAGTGATCAACTTGAAAATATAAGAAGAGTAGAAGAACTTATTAAGGTGTTAGATGTAGAGCCTCAGCAGGTTTTGATTGAAGCAAGGCTAATTGAAGTGGATGCTAATGACGAATTTGAGCTTGGTGTTAATTGGAGCGGGACTCGTACAGAGAATTATGGAAATAATACGATTGTAACAGTTGGTGCTGCAGAAACAGGTAGTCCTGGCAGTGCAAGTTCTACTCTTACTCCGAGTGAACTTTCTCAAAAATATAAAAGTGACGGGAATTACGATAGTCTTACAGGTAAATCTCTAAGCTATACAGAAGGTGGAGCAGGACTTCAAACAGCTTTACCAGCTACTGGAATAGGTCTTAGGATAGGAGCGGTTCTAGATGATACTTTATTAAATTTTACACTTGCTGCGCTTCAGTCAAAAGGAAAGACCAAAACATTATCAAATCCGAAAATTGTTACAGTAAATAATAAGCCTGCTAAAATACTTATTGGAGAAAGGGTTCCATATCAAAACTCTACACTTATTGATGGTGGTGGGGCTACTATTGAGACTAATTTTGTAGATGTTGGGATTAGATTGGAGGTAACTCCTACGATAAATTACAATGGTACAATTGTTTTAAAAGTACATCCTGAAGTCAGTACATTGAGATCACTTGATGCTGCAGGTCCAAGGATAGCTACTCGTGAGGCAGATACTACTGTGCTTGTGAAAAGTGGTGACACAATAGCAATAGGTGGTTTAATAACAGATTCTGATATCGAAAGTACTGAACAGTTTCCTCTTTTAGGTTCTATTCCAATTATTGGGTACCTTTTTAAACACAAAAAGCATATCAAAGATCGTGTTGAACTTATTATCTTTTTGACGCCTACCATAGTTAAAGAGACATAATTTTTGTATGCGCAGATTATTTGCTAACCAAAATACTATTCTTTTTTATAAATTAGTATTATTTCTAGAGGAGATCAGATTTTGAAATATTTGATCTTAACAATTTTTATTCTTGCTTCTATCCTAAAAGGTCCGCGTCACGAAGTAATTCATCATTTATTAAGTTTGTTGATACTATTTATGGGTACTATTACTTTTGTTAAGTTAAAGCTCAATAAAAAAATATTTGGTACAAATTTTGATTTTTTTATTGTTGCTTTATTTTTATGGGTGATAGTCTCTAGTGTGTTTGGAAGTTTGGATATTTATAAGAGTTTGTTGGGGCTGATGTCTTTTGCTGTATATCTAGTAATTTTTTATCTGTTTGTTAATTATAAAGAATTTGATGCATTGAAAAAAAGATTAATATTTTTTTTAGGTATACTAGGTTTCTTATTCTCATTAATTATATTATTAGATAATAGTTTTAGAATATTTAATAATGTTAATCATCTTGCAGCATATTTAGTTTGTTCCTTATTTGCGTGCATATATACTTTCTATAAAATGGAAAATAAAAGCATTTATCGTAAAATTGTATTTTCATTAATAACTTGTGTAATTGTTTTTGCAATAGTTTCTTTAAAATCTCGAGGAGCTGTCATATCATTTTGGTGTAGTGTTTTATTAAATCTATTAATCATTCCTGTTAAGCAGAAATCGATTCGATTAAAATTAGTTTTAACTTTTATGGTTGTAAGTAGTTTGTTGGTAATTATTCAGCCAGTGAAAAAAATAAATTCACAACTAAAATTTGATGATCAATATTC
>JBHPKP010000048.1:0-5847 GCA_042566505.1 bacterium
CAATCTTCAACTCATCATCCGAGGGCGCTTTGCCATGCCATTTAGATTGGTTCTCCATAAACGACACACCTTTTCCTTTGATTGTATTTGCAATAATAAATGTCGGTTTATTTTTTATTGTATCCACTTCATCTAATGCTTTTTTTATATCCTCAAAATCATGTCCATCAATGCTAATTACATGAAATCCAAATGCTAAAAGTTTATCAGTCAAAGGTTCCTCTTTCATTATTTCCACAACAGGTCCATTCTCCTGAACTTTATTATAATCCAAAATTATACACAAATTATTTAAATCATAATTATTTGCAGTCATGAATGATTCCCAGACCTGTCCTTCCTGAATTTCGCCATCTCCCAAAAGTGCATACACTTTATACTCTGCTTTTTTTAGTTTACCAGCCAAAGCCATACCAACTGCAACCGACGCACCCTGCCCCAAAGAACCAGTTGACAATTCCACACCCGCAACATCAGCAACAACATGCCCTTGAAGAAGACAATTCAACTTTCTAAAACCATTCAACTCATCCTTTGAAAAATATCCCGCATTTGCAAGTGTCACATATACAGCAGGACTTGCATGCCCCTTTGACATAATAAATCTATCTCTATTTTCACTTTTTGGATCACTCGGATCATGATTCATTTTGTAGAAGTATAAAGTTATAAGAATATCAATCGCAGAAAGTGATCCACCCGGATGCCCGGACTTTGCATTATGAACCATCTCCAAAATTTCTCGTCTAAAGTTTTTTGCTTTATCCTGTAAATCTTGCAAATTAAACTCTTTCATATTTCACCTCACTATTATTAGACTTTTACTTTTTTAGAATTGCATGCCCACCAAATTCATTTCTAAGAGCTGCCACAACCTTTGCAGCAAATGATTCTTCCTGACGTGACCTAAATCTTTTTATAAGTGAAAGTGTTATAATAGGCAACGGAACACTCAAGTCCATAGCTTCTTGAACTGTCCATGTTCCCTCACCCGAATCCTGAACATATCCTTTAATTTTATCAAGCTTCGGATCCTTTGAAAATGCATCAACAGCCAGTTCCAAAAGCCATGACCGAATGACTCCACCATGATTCCATAGCTTTGAAAGAGCTTCTAAGTTTACATCAAATTCACTCTTGCTATTAATAATCTCAAACCCCTCGGCATATGCTTCGAGCATTGCATACTCAATCCCATTATGTACCATCTTCACAAAATGCCCTGACCCAGCCGGCCCAATATATGCATAACCATCCTTTGGCGCTAATGATTTAAAAATCGGCTCTACCTTGGCAAATGCATCTTTGTCTCCACCAACCATCAAACAATATCCTTCTTTCAAACCCCATACTCCACCGCTTGTACCTGCATCCAAAAAGTTTATGCCTTTTTCTTTCAGCATCGCAAACCTTTTAATTGAATCTTTATAATTCGAATTCCCGCCATCAATAACTATATCATCCTTTGATAGAAGTGCGCTTAACTCCTCAATAACATTGTCTGTAACCTTCCCTGCAGGAACCATAGTCCATATATTCTTCGGACCCTTTGATCCCTGAACAAGTTCCTTAATGGATGCAAAACTTTTGGCACCTGCTTTTTCAATTTCCTTTCTAGCGTCGGAACTAGGATCAAACCCATATACCTTATGCCCATCACCCAAAAGCCGCTTCACCATATTCGCGCCCATTTTTCCCAGCCCAATAAAACCTATTTGCATACATCCTCCTATCTCACCACACAAATCTTCCCTTTCTTAATCACTTCATCTGCTTTCAAAATGTATATATAAACCCCTGATGCAACATCATTCCCACTATGATTTTTTCCATCCCATTGAAAAATATAATGCGATTCATAATCCTTTGAATCACCAACAACAAAATTTTCATAACCTATATCTTTTGCATAAACTTCCTCGCCTGCAATATTAAAAATCTTCAAATATCCGTCAGCAGCCGGTTTAGTTAATATACTTCGAATTGTACTCGCACCCCTTGTAGGATTTGGAAATGAATATATTGTCTTAATTAAAACTTCATTTCTAAACGCTAAAAGTTTGAAAGTCAAAATAGCTCTCGGATTACTGCCTGTACTAATAATATCCACTATATCTACATTAATCCCACTCGGGACATTTTGATTACTATTGCTTCTTGGCACAGTAAACACACTACCCTTGAGCCATACATCATCAACCTGTGTACTTAACGATCCAATATCATCTGCTTCTACCAGATCAACACCTTTAATATTTAAATTATTTATTTCATTATCAATTAATAATAAATCATTAACATTATCATCTATATGCCATATAAGTACACCTTCATTATATAGTCCTCGATCAAATAAGTAGTCCGTACTTTTTCGACGATATTCCAATAAAAAATACTCCTTAGCTGAACCAAGAATCGGCAGCTTCACAAAATTATTATTGCTTGTTAGCATATCTTCATTTGGAGAAATATCCAGTACACCATCGTCAGTAAGCGTTGCAACATTTCCCCATCCAAGCTTGAGTTTATTCCAAGCACTCAAATGACTTGGTCGAGTGCCCCAATCCAACCACGATCCAAAATCCATCAAATCCCATGTCCAAACAGTTGATTCCCCTGTATCAGTATTGTAAAAGTCCGGTAAGCCAAGTGCGTGTCCAAACTCATGACAAAAAATACCAAGCGGCGAATATTCAGACAGCATAATGTAATTCTTTACTCTTACTTTCCCACTAGCTCCATCATCATCCGTTGTATACCCTCCGGCTATTTCCCATGCATGAGACCATATATCACTCTCACTTTCGGATGATTCTTCTGCTGCACCTGCATGCACAACAATAAAATAATCAACTTCATCGTTCGCATTTGCATATTTCGAAAAATCAATTTGACTATCTGCAAGTTGAACAGCTTCCAGAGCTAACAGCCATATATCCGACGCATCTTGATTCTGCCCTTCAGGATTACCATAGCGTGACATATTGGAACCGCTTTTCACCCAAGCCGATGGATTGGACGCTGCATCTGCATTCACAATAGAAAAAACATTGCCCGAATTTTCCTTATAATATGTATTCATACTCAGACCGGAATTTGCAAAAACCAGATTTTGAAAAAAGGTTGTGGTATTTGAAGCACTATGTGTTGTATCTTGAAATTCTATTAAAATGACAACTGGTTTTGCACTACCTGTTAATTGTAGATTGTGCGCCGTGATCTTACGACGAGTAAGTTTGGGAACTTTTTTTAGCTTAGATTGTGTTTTGAATGATTTATCCGACTTTAGTCTAAATCCAACATCATAAACATCCGGATTGGGAGGAGCAACTGCAAAAAGATACGCTGCATTAAGAGCAAAAAAAACGAGTAATAAAATAAATCTATTTTGAACAAAAAATTTTAAAAATATCAAAAAATATACTCCAAAATTAGAGTGTTATGTATATTTTATTAACTGCCTAATGGGTCTTCGCCAACAGAAAACTTCTTTTCTTTTTTTGACAAAATATCTGTTAGATATTCATATGAATCATTAACAGTATCGTAAATTTTGAACAAAGCCAAATCTTCTTTATGAACCATATTCCAGTCTACAAACATTTGAAAATTAATAAGTTTTTCCCAATACTCTTTTCCATAAAGAATTATAGGAATTGATCTATGTGACTTGTGAGTTTGTGCAAGTGTAAAAATCTCGAACATTTCATCAAGTGTTCCAAAACCACCCGGAAAAACCACAAGCGCACGCGCCAGATATGAAAACCAAAATTTTCGAATAAAGAAATAGTGAAATATAAATGAAATATCATCTGATTGGAATTTATTCGGTTCTTGTTCAAAAGGAAGTCCAATATTTAAACCAACAGAATCATTACCAACTTGCCATGCACCTTTATTCGCAGCTTCCATTATACCAGGACCACCGCCTGAACAAACAGCCATTCGCTTACCACCCTTTTCATTCTTCTTAAACCACTTACTAAGCTTTTCAGCTAATTTTACAGCATCTTCATAATATTTTGAGTGTAAAACCGAATTCTTTGCAATCTTTAGTTTTTCCTGTAAATCTTTTGGTATTTTTTCCTTATCTTTAACTTGCTTTTGAATATCTTTTAAATTCTTTAGTGCTTCTTTTCTTGGAAGTGTACGTGCAGACCCAAAGAAAACAACAACACCCTTAATATTTTCTTTTTGCAGTCTATCAACCGGTTCCAAAAACTCACTCAAAATTCTTATAGGCCGCGCATAATCTGACTCTAAAAACTCTAAGTTTTCGTACGCTTTTTTAAATAATCTTATTCTTGATTTTGAAATATCTTTTTCAACCATAACACATCCTTTTTTATTATTTTCTATTTAAAATCCTTAACAAAAATCATAGCAAAATATATTTTTAGAGGCAATTGATTCGTTCTGTGGAGTAATGTAAAATCTAGTGTGTAATTTGATAATAAAAAAATAAAATTAACAAGATTAAATTATGAACTATTAGTGAACGTCAGATTATCACTTTTCACATTCTAATAGCATAAAGTATTGCGACCAACCATTTAAAAGTGCGGAAGATATGAGACTTATGTGATATTTTGATATATTCCAATAAATATGGGAACCTTTTTAAGACAGCGAATTACTATTCATCAAACTGCCCTCTCCACAAACCTCACCTTCTTCACATCCACCCATCTCAAATCCTTTTCCACAGCTTCATATTTCTGCAATGTTGCACGCAAGTCTTCTGCTGAAGCTGCCTTTGTCAGAATCGGCAAGTATACTTTACGCACGTAGTTCATGCTTTTGCCAAGCTTGTTGTATGCCCTGCGCAAAGTTCGTACAACCGGATTTGCGCCAAGCACTGCTTCCAGAATTTCTATGTCGATAATAGGCGCTTTGAGGACTTGAATGTCGATGAGCGTATTTTCATTTTTGCTAAATTTTATTAGTACTACCATACCATCTCTACACTCATACTCCTTATATCCAAAGTTTTTTTCAGTCCATTCTTTTATTAACTTTCTATCATTTATCTGTTCTAATATTTTAGTTCGCAACTTAACAAAATTCGGATTTTTTAGAATTTCTTCGTATGAACTATTGGACCACGTTGCAATTATATCCATATCTTTTTGCAATTGAATTAAGTCACTTTGAATTAATACATCACTTGATTTCGACATATCATATAGTCTTTCTATAGCAGGTAAAATCTGGTTTTCAAACCTCTGTAACACCGGATCTTTTGCCATCATAATCCGATGCGCTTCGTCTTTGCTTTTGCCTTCGTTTATCAGAGCTTTTTCACCAATTTCGTGTTGTACAATGCGCTCTGCTTTATCTTTTGCACCTTTTAATCCGATAAGTGAAACCAAGATAGCCATCACCCTCAGAAGTCTCCTACTAGCCACAAAAGTTTTTTTGCCCTCCCTTGTTTCTATCGAAGCATGGGCTACTTTCAGTTTTTGTACACGAAAACCAAGGCCTTCTGTAGATGCTAATTCTGCGAACATGTCTGATGCTTGCTTTATCTCGGGTTTCGCTGCAATGGATTCTTCGGATTTATTGCCCAGTAGTTGTAAGAACCATTTAACAGATTGCCTAATCGGATCAAATGTTTGATATGCGTTTTGAATCAAAACCGGTAACTTCTCGCCTCTAACACTAGATTCTTCATCATCAGTCTCTGCTTTTTTATTATCTTGTTCTTGTTCTTCTTCTAATTCAAGGACTACTTCGTTATCATCTTCGGGTTTACCTTCATCTCTATCTTCATCTCTATCTTCATTTCCACCTCCATTTTCTTCTTCAGCTTCACTTTTAGCATCGCTGTCATCGTCACTTTCTTCT
>JBHPKP010000049.1:0-5828 GCA_042566505.1 bacterium
ATTCATAAACGATTTATACAAACGAGGCTTAGAAGGAGACAACCTAGAGCTAGTCATAATGGATGCGAGCAAAGCTCTACGAGGAGCGGTTGAAAAAGTATATCCATATGCAGAAATACAAAACTGTACAGTACATAAATTAAGAAACATATTAAGAGATATAAAAAAGAAGAAAAAACACAGAAAAAAACTAATAAAAGATGCATCAAATATATTCAAGGCAGAAAACAAACAAGAAGCAGTTAAAAGATACAAAAAATGTATAAAAAAATGGGAGCAAAAAGAACCCAAAGCAATAAAAACACTAAAGCGAGATATAGATGATTATTTAGTTTATTATCAGTTTCCAAAAAAAGAACATAAACAACTGCGAACAACAAATGTAATTGAACGATTAAACCGAGAAATTAGACGAGTAACAAATAGAATAGGATATTTTCAAGGGAAAATAAGTGCACATATATATACGTATTTAGTTTTTAAAGAATTAGGAATGCTTATAGAAGAAAAAGATATTAATTCATCTGATATGCCTTTAGCTCTTTTAAATAAAAAGACGGCTGCTTAAAATGTCAGAAGAATTATTGACACTTCCATTTTTTTTGTTAAAAAAATATTTTTTAAAACAAATTCCATTAATACTAATCTCTCGACTAAAAAGCCGCTAATATTTTTATCATTTCAGAATGAATATTTTTATTGCTGGCAAGCACCTGTTTACCGTAATAATCAAATTTGTTCCCGCAAAAATCCGTAACCTTACCGCCCGCTTCTTCGACAATAATGTAACCTGCTGCAGTATCCCATGGAGCAAGCCCTCTTTCCCAATAGCCTTCAAACCTTCCGCATGCAATATAACACAAATCCAATGCAGCAGAACCAGCTCGCCTGATCTCTTGTGCTTTGATTAAAAATTTGGATATAACTTTTACAGTTTGCTTTGCATACTTTCGAATATCATAAGCAAAACCTGTTGCCAAAAGACTTTTTGCCAATGATTTCTCATTCGAAACTCGAATCTTTTTCTTATTTAGATATGCACCATACCCTCTGAATGCATAAAACATCTCGTCCCTCATAACGTCATAGACCACACCTGCTACAATCTGTTTTTTGTACTCGAGCGCAATAGACACTGAAAAATGTGGGAAAGAATGCGCGAAATTCGTTGTACCGTCAAGCGGATCAATTATCCATTTATAATCTGATTTTTTATCGTCAAGCCCACTCTCTTCTGCAAGTATATCAAAATTCGAAAAAGCCTTTTTCAAATGCTTAACTACTATTTGTTCAGATCGTTTATCAACATTTGTCACGAGATTACGAGCACTCCCTTTATAATCAAGTTTCTTAATTTTCCCATAATTTTTCCTTATGTAATAGCCTGCATCTTTTGCAGCTTCTTTCATAACTTTCAAAATTTTATTTTTATTCATACATTTTCTCCTTTCACCCAAAAAAATAGCGTGCCTTGTTTTCACAAGACACGCTATTCATTAATTCAAAAAAAATCTCACTTAGAACCTAAATCTGGTCTCTATAGTTCGCGTTCTGAATGAGCGTCCAAATCTATCAAATGTCTTTTTCTCTATAACAACAAGCATTACACTTCCACCAACATTGTAGCCCATTTCAGTTATCATAATTGCATCTTCATTTTCAACATCTTTCACTTCTTCCCATGTATTTGCATTTCTTCTATCATAATAAAAAGCAAATGATAGCTTATTCAACAAAAGCTCCGGTTTAATAACAATCTCCGCATGCAGCCATGGATATTTATTTTCAGGATCATGATCATAATTTTCATAGGATGCCTTAATATGTGCTTTATCCATAAAACTATATGCTGCTTCAAAATATGGTCCCTCTCTCATTGGCTCATCATCACCAGCTATTGTATACCCTTTTGTAGAACGATCAACTTCATAAAATGAGTTAAAATATCCATATGAAAAATTATTCTGAAGACTTCGATATTCTGCTCTATAATTTAAAAACGCAAATTTCCCCATTATACCCACACTATTCCCAACTCCACCGTTTTTAGCAGGATTAGTTAGTGTATCATCTGTATATGCGCTGCCTAATTCCATTGTTGCAATATCAAAAAATGCTAAGGTTGAAAGTAATCCCATATCCAAAATTGGCAAGTCAATATCAAATCCAATTATTGTTACCTGATCATTTTCCGTATCTTTATTATTGTCCGGATTCACATCAGTACCAGCAGAAATCCCAACACCCAGCTTTCTAAAAAACGGGAACGAATATTTGTGTAATGGTCTGTAATAAAATCTACCACCCAAAACTTCCGCACGTTTAATATTTGATGTTATTGTTTCAAATCCAAAGTAACCGGCATTCACATCTACAGCTAATGCAATTTTTCGAAGATCCGGATAAAGAATTAGGTTTGAGTAATTATTAAAAATTATTCCATGCCCTAAAATATATTCTTTCATTCCTCCGATATGAAAATAAAATGGATCACCCTTTTCAGCATATTTTATGTAAAGGATTTTTTCAGGAATCTTACTTGCATCATCCCAATCTTCCTCTCTAAGATATCCATTTTCATCAAAGTAAAAAAACAAATCAAGCCCTACACCAAGTTTGCCCAAATTAATCTGTGGTCTTAAACTAAGTTGACTGTACATTGTTTGATTACCCTGATCGTCAGTCAAAACAACAGTCCCCATTGCACCGTCCATTTGAAACGGGGCAGCTGCATATAAAGATACCGATAGCCCTATAACTAAAAGTAATGAAACTAAATATTTTTTCATTTTCTGCTCCCCATTATTTATTTTTGGTAAATAACAATTGTTGTTCCAATAAAATCATGCAAAGTTCTTCGACGTTCATTTAAAAAGTATAGTAAATAAGGAAGAAAAATTAATAAATTCGATACATTATAACCCACAAACCTCATTGTTGCCCATTTGTAATCTAAATCTGTTCCATCACTTTTAATTACTTTCACTTTCAGCCATTTTTTACCAAATGTTTGACCAAATTTTCCCAGCATATAAATATAGTAAATAGCAAAAATTGGAACTGAGATAAGGTTAATTATTGTCTCATTAGTCTCGCGCAAAAATATCGATAAAATAGAAATCAACAACACCACAAGAATTGTAAGTAAAAGATTGTCAATTAAAAGCGCTGCAAACCTTCTAAAAAAACCTGCATATACATACTCTCCAACCTGACGATCAAGAAAATATTTTTTAAAAAACCTCATGAAAGAATTATCTTCCTCTAAAGAAACACCTTCCGGACTTTCTACTTTTTGCCCTACGTTTTCAACAGGTTCAGTTTGCTGCTCCTGTTGTTCTTGATTTTGATTTTCATCTTGAAACATACTATCCTCCTTTATTTGCATTTAAATTTAATTTTACTAAAGTCTTTTAGAAAAACGCAACCTGATTTTAATCATGCGCAATGTGTATCCTGGAATTATCACTCCAATTATATTTCGTCTCGAGTAAGAATACAGTCTGAATTAACGCCATATGTGAATAACCTTGCGGGAAATTCCCGGTCAAACGACCGGTTGCTATTTCCACATCCTCAGAAAAAAGACCAAATTCATTTGCAAAACCAATTATGTGTTCAAACATTTTTTTTGCCTTCATACCGTCACCAATAAGAAGCAATGCATTTATCATCCAAAATGAACATATAATAAATGCATTTTCAGGTTCTCCAAAGTCATCTTGTGCTGTATACCTAAATACAAAATTATCCTTAACAAGATACTTATAAGTTTGTTTAACTGTTGATATAATCCGCGGGTCATCCTTTGGGAGAAATCCATAGTGAAGCATTAAAAGATTTGAAGCATCTAATTCTTTTGAACCATAGTGCATGGTAAAAGACTTTAGTTTTTCATCCCATCCATGTCTTAAAATATCGTTTTTGATCTCTTTTGCGAGTTCCAAACAATTATGTGCATAATCACGCTTACCCAAAAGCGATGCAATTTTTGCAGCACGATCCATAGCAACCCAGTTCATCATTTTTGAATAAACATAATGCTCGAGCCCGCCTCTACGTTCCCATATTCCACTATCTGGCTCTCTCCAAATTTCTTTAACATTATTTACAAGTGACCTTACTACTGTCCATATTTCTTCACTTATCAAAAGGTCATCCTTATGAATAACATTGAAGTAAGTATAAATCATCTCAATAATCTCACCATAAAGATCATTTTGAACCTGCTTATAAGCTGCATTACCTATACGAACAGGTTTTGAATTTTCATAACCACTTAAATGTTTCAATATTTTTTCATCTAATTTTTTTTCACCATTAATTCCATAAAGAACTGCAATATTCTCATGTTTAAGAAGCATTCTATTTAGTATAAATTGAATGTAGTTTCGTGCAGATCCCATATGTGCCATACGCGCATACAGATCAATTATCATCGATGCATCTCTTACCCAGCAATATCTATAATCCCAGTTCCGGTTTTTGCCAATGATTTCTGGCAGCGACATTGTTGGCGCTGCAATTACTGCACCGGTTCTTTGGTATGTCAAAAGCTTTAAAGTTATAGCTGATCTAATTGTGAGGTCTTTATATGAATTCGGAACACGCGTTCTTCCTGTCCAGCTAAGCCAATAACTTTTGGTTAGCTCATATTCAGTATAGACTTTATCCAATGTTACATGATCAATTTTTTCATGGTAAGCAAGTAATATATATGAATACGCAGGCAACTTAATAGGTTTACCCTCTAACACCTTGTGCTTATCAAGATTTGTGTACATATAAAAACTATTATGTTCGCCTTTACTTGACTGCATTTTAATACAATCTCGTCTAATCTTTATGTCAACACCACTTATGGCATAATTCGGTTTTGGCGCTAGCTCTACAATAACCTTTGGAGTTCCGGAAATTACGATGATATATCTTTGAACTTCAGGTGGACAGTAACAGTCATTATTATAACCAAGATAACGAGGCATATAATCTCGCACTTCAAACACACCTTCATCTGTCATGAATCTTGTTTTTAAAATAGAAGTATTGTAAACATACTCTTGTTCAATTTTTTGGATATTGTTTGCAGTAATTCTAAAATAACCACCTTTTTTCTGATCCATAAGTTTTGCAAAAATCGATGGCGAATCAAAGAATGGCAAACACATCCAATCAATACTGCAGTCCGGTCCAACCAAAGCTGCAGATGTGCAATTACCAATTATACCGTAATCATAGTTTTTCATTTTTTATCCTATCTATTTACACCTTTTATGATTTGTTCTTTAAACAAAATAACATAGCTTACAATTATTACTATTATCGAAAATACTATCCAAAAAACTTTTTCCCCTTTATGGTATACCCTTCTAGATATTTCACATATTTTCTTTTTGAAATTCATTGTACTCAAAACCCAAATTACAAACCCAATAAATATTACGTAAAAAACATCGCCCCAAAAACAACTCGTCATTCTCGGATTATTCACAAGCAGTCTCACCCACAAAAATGCCAAATAAATTAACACAAAATCATAAACATGCCACTGATGAAATATGCCCGATTTTTGACTCTCTTTATATTCGTCGTATTCATGCAAATGCCAATCTTCTACAGCTTTTTGATACCCGATATCACCTCCATTTTTTTCCGAATGAATCCATTTGTATTGCTCAATTGAATCTATCATATCCTGTGTATACATCAAATCTTTAAAATTCGCAGCAAAATATGCAGTTGCAAAAGTTAAAAGTAGGCCAAATATAGATGTAAACATCGTCATAGGAGCCATTGTATAGCAAAACATATAAAAACTGCTAATTGTA
>JBHPKP010000005.1:0-47871 GCA_042566505.1 bacterium
AGAGTATAAAAAATTAAATCCACAATTATTTGAAACAAAAGAAGCTGAAATAAAAAAAGAAATTTTAAATACTATGATAGAGAAAAAGGTTTTACTTCTAGAAGCTAAGAAGAATAAAATTCGTGCTTCAAAAAGAAAGGTAGAAAAACTTTTAGGTGATATTAAAAAGCAATTTAAATCAGAAAAAGATTTTCAAGATCAATTGAAATCAGAAGGCATAGACTATGAAGAATTTGAGAAAAACATCGAAGAGCAAGTAATAATCTCTGAATTGGTGGAAATGAAAGTGAAAAGCAAAGTTCAAGCACCAGGGGATAAGGTAGTAAAGCAATATTATGATGATAATGAAGATAAAATGTTTGAACCGGAACGCGTAAGAGTTCGTCATATTTTGGTAAAAGTTGAAAAGGATGCTGGTAAGAGAGCGAAGAACGCTGCATACAAAAAAATCCAAAAGATAAAAAAAGATGTTGATAAAGGTAAGGATTTTTCAGCTCTTGCAGAGGAATACTCAGAGGATACAATCAGTGCAGAGCGTGGTGGTGATTTGGGCTTTTTCTTGCGTGGACAGATGGTAAAAGAATTTGAGGATGCTGCATTTAAATTAGATGTCGGTAAAATATCTGACATAGTTGAAACACAATTTGGATACCATATAATTCGATGTGAAGAAAAAAGAATTGAACAGAAAAAAACTTATGACGAAGTTAAAGATTATCTTAAACAGCTGTTGATGCAGAAGAAAATGGAAGAAAAATATATAGAATGGCTTGATGATTTGAAAAAAAATACAAATATAAAAATCAACGAAGTTTAATTTTTCAATGCTTGAGCTCAAAAAAGTAGTTTTATTTACAATTGGAGAGCCGTCTGGAATAGGACCTGAAATTTCTATTAAGACGGCTCTTGATCTGCAAGTCCTAGCAAAGTGTAACCCAGTCTTAATCGGAAATATCAAAATCCTCGAAAAAACATTAGCAAACTTGAATCTTTCAAACATCAAGTTTAACCTTATTCAAGATTTCCAAAACATCACAACTGAAGCTTTACGAATTAATGTGTATTCACCAGATAATTTTTCATACATAAATTTTGAATATGGGACTCCTACAATTGAGACTGGAAAAGCTTCATTTGATTATCTTCAAACAGCTGTAAAGCTTATTAAAAAAGGAGAGAGTAATTATCTTGTGACTGCTCCGATTTCAAAGAATGCTTGGCAAAAGGCAGGTATTGATTATTTAGGGCATACTGAGGCTTTGGCAGATATGACGGGAACGGTAAAATATGGGATGATATTTGTAAATCCTCTTATAAAGGTGATACTTGCGACTAGGCATTTGGCACTGAAAAGGGTTTCAGAAATTTTAACAAAGGATATAGTCAAGGAAGCAATTGATTTAGCTATAGAGTTTTTAGATGGTTTGGGTATCTGTAGAAAGAGGATCGGTATATGCAGTTTGAATCCGCACGGAGGAGATCAGGGGACTATAGGGAGCGAAGAGATTGATGTGATTAGTCCTGTAGTTGATAGGTACAAGCAAGTGGAAGGGGAATTTATTGGTCCTAGTACGTGTGATGCGATTTATAATATGGCCTTAAATAAGCAGATTGATCTGGTGGTTGCAATGTATCATGATCAAGGAATAATGCCGCTGAAGCTTTTAGCATATCATAAATGTGTGAACATAACGTATGGTTTGCCATTTGTTCGAACCTCACCTGGACATGGAACAGCTTTCGATATTAGTGGGAAAAATATTGCAAATGAAGATGCAATGATTGAAGCTGTGAACTGGGCATTGAAACTTGGTTAGTGTTATGAAAAGACAACTACAACATCTGGATTAGTTTTATTATTTTTTTCCCAATGCCACATTCTCATTCATCTTAATTTGTTCCAACCGATTGTAAATAATCACAAATAAAGTTAAAGCATATGAAGTGAAAATTAGGTTTATGATGAAAATAAAATATTTTCTTAGGTGAGTAAAATTTTCAAGAAGTGTAAATGGTAGAGAATAAAGGAATGCGAGCAGCGCAAATAGCAGAAAAAAAATTATAAATATATCGAGCATAAATCCCTTTGTGAAATCTCTACTGATTTGAAATGGGTTCTTGAGATGTGTTTTTTGCAGTACAGACGCAATGGGAGCGAGCGAAAGTTTTATTGACCAATACATGCCTGGTATTACTAAAAGTATCAATCCAAATACTATTTTTAATAGATAGAGTACGGTAGTGATTAAAAGCTCAAAATGAGTGTCTTTTCCTAGTGATAGGCAATGATTTATTGTTGTCTGTTCCTCATTATATTTCAAATTAGCTGCATTTATGACAGAAGATATTCCCCAGATAGCAATAAAGAAATTTATAAGATGAATATAAATAGAATAATTATTGAAAATTAAAGAAATCAAATAAACTAGATTTGTGATAAAGATTATAAAAAATAATAAAGGGAAACTTCTAAAATAGAGTTTAATACTGTCTAAAATAATAATACGTTTTTCGAGATGTGGTTTTGATTTGAGTGCTTTTTGAAGGTCTTCTTCGTAAAAGTTCATTTTAATTTTTTCTCAACTTGTTTTTTTAACTCGATAATTTTTGAATCAATTTCTTTGTCTTGTCCAAATGTAAGTGCTTTTTTTAGTAAATTATGCGCAGCTTCATAATCACGTTTATTGAACTTTTTGATTGCAGAATTATAATAGTCGATTTTTAAAGTCTTTTTGGTAGTGCGATTTATTTCGAGTATTTTTGGATAAATCTCATTGTCCTTTGTTAAAGTATTCAATGCTTGGTCCGTTACTTTAATAACATCGTAATACTTTTTATTATTGTATAGATTAACGGAATTGTTGTAGACATCTATGAGAGGTGCTTTTTGCATATTTGTAAGTGCATTATTTAATATTTCGTCGTATTCTTTATCCTGCCCACCTTCTTTAAGACCGTTTTGGATATGCTCAACTGCTTCTTCATAATTTTTATTTTCATAAGCTATATTCGAAAGTTTTAGGTATGCAGTTTTAATATTTTTGATGACTATTAGATCATTTGGCAGGTCAATAAGCGCTGTTTTGTAAATGTCTATTGCTGATGTATATTGCTCATTTTCGAATAATTCCTTTGCCCAATCAAGATAGGTTGCTGTTAGATTATTTTTTAGCATTGCATTGTTTGGAAATTCGTCAAGTCCTTGTTTTGCGATTTTAATTGCTTTCTCAAATTCTAATTCGGATTTTTTATTGATTAGGTTTGTATTGTAATAGTGAATTTTAAGCTTATTCCAATTTTCTAGATCAGGTTCGATTTGCTTACCTTGATTAATTGTTTCAAATGCATAATCGTATTCTTGATTGTTGATAGCTTTTAGCGCAATGTTGTTTAATGCGAGAACGATGTTTTCTAAAAACACCGGTGATTCAGGGTAAAAGTAATATGCTTTTTTAAATTTTGCTAAATGGTTTTCAAAATATTCATTTACCAGTTCTTCAGATGGTCGACGAATTCCAAGCCTGTTTGAATACAGCATTCCAATGAGGTGGTAAATGTCAATATTTGCTCGATCCTGATAATTCTGTTTAGGTACATATACTGTTCTTGTTTCATTTTTCATTTGTTCGATTTCTTCTTTTCCAGGATCAAATCCATATTTTACAGTTGTTTCAATATCTTTATTTCCTCGACTGTCTATGAGCATACAGAAAGCATGTTCAGGTGCAAGTACACCAACTATATTTAAGTCTAAATCTTGAGCAATAAGCATATATAAAACACTAGCTGACAAGCAGTTAAATGATCCGTCATTAAAAATATTTGTTAGTATAGTTGCACGTTCCGTATATTTCTTTAGTGAGTTTTTGTGCAGCCATTGCAGAAGCTCTTTTGCAATTACATAAGGGTCTTCTGTTCCTAAAGTTGCTATATGCTGCATGGCACTTGATTTAATTTTGGTGAGGATTTTTTTATATTTTTTAAAATCTTTACGAGATGTCAAACCGGATGCAATTAATGCTGCATCATAGAGGGAATAAGAATCTAATTTCCCGTCGTCCAAATCTTCGAAGAAACTTTTTTCGGTTTTTGTTAGTTCATGATTTTCGAGAATAATTTTGTCAGAAGGTTTTGAATAAGCATTTGATAATAGTAAAATTAATAATATAATGATTTTAGGTAATTGTTTCATAACGTGAATAATACAAATAATGAAAAGGATCAGCAACTTAAAAATGAAAAACATGATCACGAAAATCAATAGGTGTCGTCGAAAATCAATAGGTTTATACATAACACGAGATGCGCATCTTGAGGTGCGTGCCCCATATTGGGTAACCAAAAATATGATATATGATTTTGTAGAAAAGAAAAAAGATTGGATTGAGAAAAATATAAAAAATGCGAAAATTAAAAAAGAGAAAAAAGATCAATTGGATTTCGAAATAGGTGGGAAGTTACTGTTTCTCGGTAAAACATATAATATAATAGAAGATAAAGAGGTCACTGCTTTAGAATTTAAAGAAGATAATATTTTGGTTCCATCTAAATTTAAAAGCAGGGTAAAACAAGTTTTTATCAAGAGTCTAATAAAGCTTACTGAGAAAAAAATTCATAATAGAATAAAATATTTTGCTGATTTGCTGGAAGTGGAGTTTAATAAAATAAAAATTTCAAAAGCAACCAGGCAATGGGGTTCATGTACAATTGATAATAATCTTAATTTTTCATGGAAATTAATTATGGCACCAAATTTTGTGATAGATTATATTATTGTGCATGAATTATGCCATTTGAAACAGTTTAATCATTCAAAAAAGTACTATTCAGAAGTTGGGAAAATATTACCGGATTACAAAAAATCTGAATTGTGGCTTAGAAAGAATGATTATATTCTTATCATATGACTAAAACTTTCACATCAAATTCACATTAACTTCGCACTAAATTCGAAAATATTTGTTATTATATACCAATTCACGAAAACAAATAAACTTATTGCAAAAAGGAATAATCTTTGATTAAATGAATAATTCTTTTGATGAAAAAGCTTGAAAAATAAAACAAAATAACTCATTATGCTACATAGTTATAGTATTAAAAAAAGACTAGACAAATTATATTATTGTGTTATAATTAAAAAATTAAAAGATAATTAAAGGAGTTTAAAGTATGTCAAAATTCAATCACAAAAAATTAAAAGTATTTATAATGAATCACTGGGTAGCGATTCTTATTCCAAGTGTAATAATTGCATTAATATTTCTTGCAGTTATTGGATTAAAATCCATGGAATCATTTTATAGGCAGATGACACTTGCTAATATGCCTATCCAACTTTTACTCACACTTTTAAATGCTACAGTTTTTGTTTTCTTGTACATGACTGTTTTAAGAGGTGGATTTGGAAAACTTCGTAAGGGAACAAAAATAAAAGCGAAGGATGTAAATATTAGTTTCAAGGATGTGATAGGACTGACAGAAGCTAAACGAGAGTCTATGGAATTAGTTGATCTTATACAAGATAGAGCTCGTTTGCACAAGATTGGTGGGAAAATTCTAAGAGGATTGCTTATGATTGGACCTCCGGGATGTGGAAAAACCTATCTTGCAAAGGCTATAGCAACAGAAGCAGGTATACCGTTTTTGTCTTTAGCAGGAAGTGAATTTGTTGAGGTGTTTGTTGGTGTTGGTGCATCAAGAGTAAGAAAGCTGTTCAAACAAGCAAGACAAATGGCTTATGCGCATGGTGCATGTATTGTGTTTATCGACGAAATTGATGTTATTGGTCGAGGTAGACAGTTTTCATACATGGGTGGACAGGAAACCAATAGTACTCAGAATCAGCTTCTGGTTGAGATGGATGGATTAGGTGCAAAAGGTGAAAATGTTATTGTGATCGGCGCTACAAATGCGCAAATTGAAGTTATAGATACCGCACTTTTGAGACCAGGTCGTTTTGATAGAAAAATCTATATAGATCGTCCAAATCTTGAAGAAAGGGAAGAGCTCTTTAAATATTATTATAGTAAAGTAAAAGCAGGCCCGGATATTGATATGGGTAGACTTGCGCGTAAGGCTGTATACAAAAGTCCGGCTGACATTGAAAATATTGTTAAAGAATCTGCACTTATTGCAACAAGAAATAAACGTAATATTGTTGAGTATAAAGATATTTCACAGGCAATTGAACGTATTGATTTAGGTGTTGCTCACAAAACTAATATGTCGCTCGATGAAAAAACACGCGTGGCATATCATGAGTCGGGGCATCTGATGGTTTTGTATATGCTTCATCCAACAGACGATGTATTTAAAGCATCGATCATTTCGCGTGGTGGAGCGTTAGGTGTTGTGCATCATCAGCCGCGTGAAGAATTTTATATGCGAAATAGAGATACACTTCTTGCAAATGTGAAGGTATCTCTTGGTGGATATGTTGCAGAAAAACTTAAATATGGAATAACTAGCGACGGTGTTTCGTCAGATTTCAAATCTGCTACATGGCATGTACATAATATGGTATGGCGTTTGGGTATGGGCAATGCACAGTTTATTGGGGACTACACAGTTATACCAAAGGACATGATTTCTGAGGAATTGAAGAAAAAGCTTAATCATGATGTTCAGGAAATTCTTAACCAATCTTTTAAAGACGTTGAGTTGTTTCTGAAAAATGAATGGGAACTTTTGGAAAGATTTGTAAAGGAACTGTTAGAACGTGAAGAATTGGATTATGATGAGATTGATGAAATATTTAAAGAATATGGAAAAGATAATCAAGGCAATATACTGAAATATAAGGTTGATAAAGAATGAGATTAGGTTTTATTTTCAAATATACTAAAGTAACGTTATTATTACTTTTTGTTTTTAATATCACATCTTGCAATCCTCCGTCTTATCCAAAGGAAGAGCTTGTTGATAGATTAAAGGAAATGTGTTTCAAAGAGACAAAAATAAATGTGGATGCGTATCATATTAACAGTACTTTATATACATATGTTAAAGTTGAAAATATTTTAGATGAAAAAGCACAGCTTTCCGAAAAAGCTTTAGAAACTATCCAAAATGTTGTGTTATGTGCAAATAGGGTGAGTTTAAGCACTGATGCAAAAATTAAGTTTTTTGTTGTAAGTATTTTTGATCCAAATAAAAAATTTGAGGTTGTTTTCACTCAATATATAGAGGATGTCAGACGTTGGATATTGTCTAATATTTCTCGTTCAGATTTCTTTTCTCGTTCCCTTACTGAATTTTTCTCTCACCAAAACGAATATTATTATGATCCAGCGAAATTGACTGGTATGAGTTTGTCAGAATTTATTGTAAGACTTATACTAAAAAGATCTAAATCTGACCTTGATCAAAATATGGTTGTACAGGTTTTGATGAATATAGAGACAGTTTATGGTTTTTATAAAGTGGAAGATGATGTTCCATTTTTTGAATATTATTTGACTAAAATTGAAAAAGATAAAGAGGTTAGTAAAGTTACTATAGGGAACTTTACAGGTGTTTCTCAAATGTTAGAGGAATATACAGAAGAATTTTGTAAGAAATATAGATTTAAGGAATACAAGGGAATTGTTGTTAAAACTTCGGATGGAATTCTGTTCTCAAATATCTAACTTGTCGACCATTGACTAAAAAAAATATCAATTATATAATCAAATCTAAGTAAAAACGGAGGAAAAATTATGTACGAAAATTCATATAGTGTTTCACAAGTTGAGAGTGAACAAAGAAGTTTTATTAATAAAGTATATGGCTGGATGGCATTAGGGCTTGGGATAACAGCTTTTGTTGCTTATTATGTTGTTTCGAATCCACCTTTATTTAAAGCTATTGTGGGCAATACTTTGCTTTTTTTCGGAATGATTATAGGTGAATTTATACTTGTAGGATGGCTGGCAAGAAATGCTATGAAGATGAGTGTGGGAAAGACTACAACAATGTTTTTAGCTTATTCTGCTCTTAATGGTCTTACTCTGTCAGTTATTTTTGCTGTTTATACAATGGAATCCATTGGTTCGGTTTTTTTAATTACTGCTGGAATGTTTGCTGTTATGAGTACATATGGATTTGTCACAAAAAAGGATTTGACTTCAATGGGGCAGTTCATGATCATGGGATTATTCGGCATAATTATTGCTTCAATAGTAAATATATTTTTGAGAAGTAGTGGGCTTCATTGGATTATTAGTTTTATTGGAGTGATAGTATTTGTTGGGCTTACAGCTTATGATACTCAAAAAATAAAGAACATGAATATTATTGGAAATGAAGGTACTGATGAGGATCGTAAGGAATCAATTCTAGGGGCCTTAATATTATATTTAGATTTTATTAATCTATTCTTAATGCTGCTTAGATTATTTGGAACTCGCAGAAGATAGGAGTTAGAATGAAGTTAAATAAATTTCAAGTTTCAAAACTAGCAAAATATTTTCTTAATGGACTATTATTTTTGGTTCCATTAAGTATTACAGTTTATGTGTTTTATATTATTTTTGCGAAAGTAGATAAATTGTTTGTAAGAATTCCGATCCCGGGTGTGGGGATAACTATAACTGTTTTTTTAATAACTATGATTGGATTTTTGGCCTCTAACATTGTTACACAAAAATATTTAAATTATATTGATACAATATTTAAAAAAGTCCCACTTGTTAAATTGCTTTATACATCGATAAAGGATCTAATAAATGCATTTGTTGGAAAAGAAAAAAAGTTTAATAGACCATGTTTGATAAATCTTTTTCCTGATAAAGGTATTAAAGTCTTAGGATTTATAACATCCGAAGGGTTAGAAGCTGTTGGTATAAAAGATGATATTGCTGTCTATATCCCGCAATCATATAACTTTGCAGGGAATCTTTTGATAGTTCCAAAGAAACATGTTACAGAGCTTGATATTCCGAGCTCACGAGCTATGGCAATTATAGTTTCAGCTGCAATTGCTGGTAAAGAATATGGAGAGATAGTAGAAGAATCTCAAGTTGATGGAAAAGATTTAGAGGATAAAGAATAGATATCTCATTTAAATGCCTTCCTAATAGCAAATCAAAGAAAGAAGTACACAAAATACAATAAAGATTATTCAGTAAAATGGTGATTAGTGAGGAATGTAGCTATGTCGGAGCATATTCTTTCTAAGCAGTCTGTTGCATTTAAGCCCTTTTGAGTATGCGAAGCAAGAAGTAATGAATGTGAGTGGATTAGATCATATATCATGAATTGAACTGAAATTTGGATTTTTTTCTCTCGTTGAGTTTCTTTGTTTATTTCTCGTATGTCAGTTATGATAGCGCCAAACGCAAGGTCTTTTTCGTATTTTGATAAAGCTTTTGCATTTAATGCTTTAGGTGATTTATTATTATTTGAAAATTTAATAGGGATTCTTGATCTATTCAGCATTTTCTTTAAGTAAATATGTGGTGGATCAATTAGGTTTCTATCGATTTTTGTTTCAATAAATTTACTGTTAATGAATTTTGGAATAACCATAGTCTTAAAATTACTAAAGTTAAATGTTTGGCTTGTCCATATTAAGTTGATATTTTTGTTAGGTTGTAATATTTCCGAATGATTTTTTACTATATCATACTTTGCGGTATATTTGAGTCCACAACCGGTTAAAATTATAACAGATAAAATTGAGATGATGATTGATAATTTTATTTTGTTCATAATTAATATCTATAATGGTCAGGCTTATACGGTCCTTCGGGTTTAATGCCGATATAATCAGCTTGCTCTTTTGAAAGTTTTGTAAGACTAACACCTAATTTGTCTAAATGTAGTCTTGCCACTTCTTCATCTAATTCTTTTGAAAGTGTATAAACTCCAACTTCATATTTATTTTTCCATAAATCAAGTTGCGCAAGTACTTGGTTAGTAAAAGAATTGCTCATAACGAACGAAGGGTGGCCTGTTGCACAGCCAAGATTTACAAGTCTGCCTTCTGCCAAAAGGAATATGCTATGACCATCTTCGAATGTATATTTATCGACCTGTGGTTTTATATTTGTTCTTGTTGCATTCTTTAGTTCATAAAGTTTGTCGACTTCAATTTCGTTATCAAAATGTCCAATATTACAAACAATGACTTGATCTTTCATTTTTTTCATATGCTCAACTGTAATTACATTGTAATTTCCTGTTGCAGTCACAAAAATATTTGCTTCTTCTAATGATTCTTCAACTGTTTTAACTTCAAAGCCTTCCATTGCAGCTTGCAGTGCGCATATTGGATCTATCTCAGTAACGATAACACGTGCGCCAAAGCCTCGCATTGACTGTGCACATCCTTTGCCAACATCACCATATCCACAGACAACCACAGTTTTGCCGGCAATCATGACATCTGTTGCACGTTTGATACCGTCCGCCAAAGATTCTCTACAACCGTAGAGATTGTCGAATTTTGATTTGGTAACTGAATCGTTTACATTTATTGCAGGAAAAAGGAGTTCGCCTCTTTCTTGCATCTGATACAATCTCATGACCCCTGTGGTTGTTTCTTCAGATACGCCTTTTATGTTTTTTGCAATATTTTGCCATTTGTTGGGATTTTCTTTAATGCTTTTTTTCAGGAGATTCAGTACTATACTAAGTTCCTTGTTGTCAGTTTTCTCGTAACAAATTGCTAGATTTTTTTCAGCAGATACACCTTTATGAATCAAAAGTGTTGCATCGCCTCCATCGTCTACAATAAGATCAGGACCGGATCCATCTGGAAATGTAAGAGCTTGCTCAGTGCACCACCAGTATTCTTCGAGTGTTTCGCCTTTCCATGCAAAAACAGGTATTCCTGATGCTGCAATTGCTGCAGCTGCATGATCCTGTGTAGAAAAAATATTACATGATGCCCATCTTAGATTTGCGCCTAGTTCCTTGAGTGTTTCAATGAGCACAGCTGTTTGGATAGTCATGTGGAGTGATCCGGAAATTTTAACACCTTTTAATGGTTTTTCTTTTCCGTATTTTTCACGTAGTGCCATAAGTCCCGGCATTTCGTATTCAGATATTTCGATTTCTTTTCGTCCAAAATCTGCTAGATTAATATCTTTAATTTTATAATCGGTATTTGTTGTTTTCATTGGATAACTCCTGATTTTAAATTTTGGCAATTTTAACAAATCTATGATTAAAATCATATGTATTTTTATGTAATGTATTTTTATGTAATTAAATATTAAAATTTGTAACGAAGATTCGCAATTATTTCGCATATAAAACTAGTATAACTATGGTACAATAATAAGAATTTAGACAAGGGGAAAGACATTTCAATTTTATCTTAAAAAAATAATCATGGAGTAAAAATTTTGAACTATATTAGAAAATTTAGAAGATATCTTTTTATCATTTCATTATTTATATACATTCCTTTATCTGCTGCTAGTGCAGATACTACTCCGCCTATTTTTTCAGGTATTATTAGAGATGGAAATTTAACATTTAATGACCAGGAAATCACTTTTTCAACATCTACCTTATATGCTAACTGGGATGCAGCAGCTGATAACGAGTCAAATATTAAGTCATATTATTTCTGTATAGGAACAAGGTCCGGCAAAAGCGATATTTTAGATTGGACAGATAATGGGCTTAGTTTGATTGCAACTACAGATAAGTTGAGTTTGAAAACCAATAAAGAATATTATTTTTCAGTTTATGCAGAGAACAAAGATAATTTAAAGAGTGAAATTTTAATTTCAAATGGATGTGAAGTTAAGAAAAAGCCTAAAGTTAGACTAAGAAAATTGACAGAAGAGGATAAGGCAATGTTGGCTTCAAAACAAAGACCAGTAAAAAGAGGACTAGCTGCAACTGCTTTGAGTTTACCTCTCTCTGTAAAAAATTATCAATATTTACCTCCAATAGAGAATCAGGGTAGTCAAGGTAGTTGTGTTGGTTGGGCTGTTGGTTACTATTATAAAACATATCAAGAAGCTAGAGAGCATGGATGGATTAATCCAACAGAAAGTCAAAAAATAATGTCTCCTTCATTTCTATATAATTTAGGAAATATGGGTGAGGACCAAGGATCATATATTAGTGAAAATATGGAGATAATTGTAAATCACGGTTGTGCTACATTACAAGATATGCCGTATTTTGTTAGTGATTATACTACTTGGCCTTCGGAAAATGTATGGAAAAATGCAATTGCTCAAAGAGGGGAAGATTATTCTTCTATACATGTATTGGACGATATTGAAATAAACCAAATAAAAGATCATTTAGCATCCGGTGATTTAGCAGTGATAGGTATTCCTGTATATGACAATTTTTATTATGAATATCCAAATAATTATGATGGAATTGATGCGGGTGTATTATATGCTGATTCGGGAGCAAATTGGGGAGGGCATGCTGTAACGATTATTGGTTATGATGATGAGAAACCCTATTTTGATGGAACTGAAACTAAATATGGAGCTTTTCAATTGGTTAATTCTTGGGGACCTTATTGGGGAGTTTTTGATACGGATATTGGATCTAAGGGTACATTTTGGATAGCATATGAGTATATTAAAAAAATGGAATATCCTTATATTTATATGATGCAGGATAAAACTAGTTATGAACCAAAAAATTTAGCAAAAGTTCATGTGCAGCATGATTCAAGACTGGATATGAATTTTTCGATACAAAATAATAATACGAGTGAAACTAAAGTCCTCTTAGCTTTACCCAAAAATGCTGGTTCGCCTGACCAGTCAATAAACCAAAATATTTATATGGATGTTACAGATGTGAATTCGACTTTGACGGGAGATTTAACACTAACAGCAGAAGATAATTTATTATATTCAGGATATACAGGTACAATATCTTTGTTTTCAGTAGAGAATACTATTTTAGGAGGAAACGCAAGTTCTGTAGATGTTCCGGATACTTTTCACTTATCGAAAAATGCAAATATTGATATTACCTTTGATTTTGGGACAACATACGCAATTAGTGGAACAATAACAGACGGAACAAATCCGATGGCAAATGTCACAGTCACATTTTCAGGTTCATTATCAGGCAGTGTGACAACCGATGCTTCGGGCAACTATTTGTTTGCAGATTTAACAGACGGCGGAAACTATACAGTCACACCGACGAAAACAGACTATACATTTGAGCCTGTTAATAAGTCATATACAAGCTTGGCAAGTGATGTAACAGGTAGCAATTTTGTTGGGGCAAAAATAATTGTTCCAAAATATTGTGTAAGTGGATTTATTAAGGATGCTTTAAATATTCCAATTGCAAATGCAGAGGTTACAGTTTTTTGTTCGGGATTAGCTGTTTCAACGTGCTATACATCGGTTAATGGTTACTATTGTTTTACAGATTTGGTAGAGAAGAGAAATTATGAGATTACGATATATCATTCCGGTTATATTTTTGAACCTAAATCGAAAATTATTAATAATTTGGTAGATGATTTTGATGATCAGAATTTTAAAGGTATTGGACCATCTATTAGTGTTGATAAACAAGTTTTAGATTTCAGAGTCTTAGATGGTAGAGAATCACTTACTTTGCCGTTCATAATAACTAATGAGGGTGGGGGTGTCCTTAATGGAAGAGTAGAATCTGAAGTTGATTGGATTAAACTCAATAAAACAGCATTATTACAAAACAACGAGACAATAAATGTAACTGTTAATAGAAAAGATATAGGAAAAGATGGTCAGTATAGAGCAAAAATAAATATAACTTCAAATGGTGGAAATATTTCTCTACTTGTAAAATTGCAGGCAAATAGTGTTTTAACTAAGCCAAATCCATTTAATATGAAAAAATATAATAATGTTAAATTTTATGGAAGTGGTGTAGTGCCGTATGATACAACAATCCAAATATTTACAATTAATGGTGAGCATGTAAAAACTTTAAATGAAGAATCTGGATCGAATGAAATAATATGGGACGGTAGAAATGAAGATGGATACAGAATTGCAAGTGGTATATATATTTATGCAAGTAAAAGTCCCGTTGAAAAATGGGTTGGTAAATTTACAGTAATAAAGAAAAATTAATTTTGAGGGTAAAGGAGAGTTTACATCCAGTCATAGAATTTCACTAAAAGTAAATTTCTGAGTTAGAAATGGGAAGATACATCGTATACCCCACCGTATAAAAATAAAAAGAATAATATGTATAAGTCAAAATACGTATGAAAAGCTAAAAGAAGTCTTAAAGCATGTAGTAGAAGCACAACTTAAAAGAAAGAAGAAAGTAAAAGTCGTTGAAAAAAATAAACAAAAAAAGAAATATGAAGAGACAAGAAGAAGCTATGAATCGAGTAAAATCTGGCGTACAAGAGAAAGTAAATATTGGAGTTGGATACGATTTTTCGAATGGGACAAAATGAATAAAGAAGAGGATAAAACAATAATAAATAAGAGGAAAATCAAACTGAAGGAATTGGGCATAAAACTAAATTAAATGTTGGACACACAACAATAGCAAAAGCTAAACTGCCTTTTAACAAAAAACAGGAGGCAGGCATTATGTGCCCTAACATTACGTGTCCATACGGATATTATCAAGTTATGAAAAATTGTAAAGATAAAAAACAGTTGAGATATCAAGTAGTAGCGTTAGCAGAAAAAGAAGGAATAAAACCAGCAGCACGAATATTAAGAGCAAGTGCTTGCACTGTTCGCAAATGGGTAAAAAGATACAAAGAAAAAGGATATCAAGGCTTAGAAGATGAATCTAAACGACCAAAACATAGCCCAAGAGGAACGTCTGAAGAAATAAAAGAAGAAATAGCAAAATTAAAAGATAAATACAAAAGACTTGGAGCAGAACAAGTAAAAATATTGGAAGAAATAAATATATCAGCGAAAACAATAAGAAAAATATGGCGAGAAAAAGGGAAAAAAAGTGGAAAAAGGAAAAAGAAACATATAACGAAAAAGAATTTAAGAGAAGTAAAAAAAGAATATTATTTGTTTAAACAAATATGTGAAGATACAAAAGAATTAGATGATATTCCTGAATATTGGGCACAAATGAAAAAATATAATTTACCAAAGATACAATATACAGCAAGAGAAGTAACAACAGGAATACAATATTTAGGATATGCATCGAGCAAAGCGCTGATATACAGCACATTATTTGCAGAATACATAAATTATCATTTAGCGAATTCTAATGTAGATTTAAGCAGAACAACGAGACAAACGGATAATGGGTCAGAATACACCGGAGGCTACAAAGCAAAGGAACCAAGCGCATATACGTTAGCTATAGAAAGCATAGAAGGACAAAGGCATGTAACAATACCTGCAGGAGCAAAGACTTGGCAGGCAGATGTAGAAACAGTACATAATTTAATAGAAAAGGAATTTTTTGAGTTAGAAAGATTTACATCAAGAAGAGATTTTTTTAATAAAGTGTACACATATGATTTATTTTTCAATATGGAACGACCAAATAGTTATAAAGAAGGCAAAACACCTATGCAATTGGCATATGAGAAAAATCCAAATCTAGATAAAAGAGTATTTATGATTCCACCGGTTGATCTTGATTTGCTTCTAAAGAGAAAAATTGGTTTAATCAAATCAGGGGTATACGATGTATCTTCCGTTCCCTAGTAAATTTCTGAGTGCCATTGACTTTGGGAATTTTTGTATTATAATATATAGTACAATTAATTTTGGAGACTAGTATGCAAAGGTTTAAAAAGTATTTAAAAACTATTCGTGAGAAGCATTTTACAATAATGCTAATTCCTCATTCAAATAGCAAAACATTTAAAATTTCAATACCTTTATATATTATATATTTGGGGTCTATGATTTCATTTGTCACTGTTGTTGCTACCACGTATATTGTGTCTCGTCATGTTGATTACTTAAGTGTAATTGCGAATAATATAATCCTTCAAAATAAAGTTGAATATTTCTCACGCGAACTTATAAAAAATAAAAATTTCCTAGAAGATTTAAAAGAAGTTGATAATGAAATGAGACTTTTGTTGGGATTAAAGACAAAGAAAAATGTCATAGAGGCAGAAGGTATTGGTGGCGCTTTATTGATGGATGAGGCATTGTTAGATAAATACATGAATAACCAATTGAATTTCAATGCAAAACAGTTCAATGCTTATATGGGTCACTTCAAAAAAGAATTTAAAAATCAAAAAGCAAGTACAGATGAAATATTTAAATATATTAAAAAACAACGTCAGATCAATTCTTCAAAACCACAAATGTGGCCAACAACAGGTAGAATTACTTCCAGATTTGGTTCACGTGTGCATCCTTTGACCGGTCGGATCGAATTTCATAGAGGTATTGATATTGCAAATAAAAAAGGAACCCCTATACTCGCAACCAGTGATGGGAAAGTACGCTATGCATCAAGATGGGGAAGTTATGGAAAGGTTGTTATTATTGATCATGGTAATGGTTATACTACAAGATATGCGCATCTTAACAAGATGCTTGTGAAACGCAGACAAAAGATTGAAAAGGGAGATATCATTGCTCGAATGGGCAATACAGGTATTAGTACGGGAACTCACGTTCATTATGAAGTTCGTTATAGAAACAGACCTCAAAATCCTCTCTATTTTGTCGGAAAATATAAAAAATAATAACTAAATATTTAAGGAGATCAAAATGTTATTTGGGAACAATGAGCCAACAGAACAAAAGAAAACACTTCCAAAAGTTGAAACAATTATTGGATTAGATACAAGCCTAATGGGTGATATAAGGATGGAATCAGGAACTATACGTATTGATGGAAAAATCGAATCCGGTTCAGTAACATCAGAAGGGATTATTGTGGGTGAAAAAGGAATTGTAAAAGGCGATGTTAAAGCACGTATAATTATTATTGCTGGTAATGTAGAGGGTGATGTTTATGCAACTGAACGTTTGGAAATATTGCCGGAAGCAAAAGTTTTAGGGGATGTTTATACAGTGAGTTTATCGATTGCAGAGGGATCTGTATTCGAAGGCAACTGTAAAATGCTTAGAGAAGAAACTCAAGAACAGCCATCTGTTAGAGAAGTAGATACGTCAGAAAAAACTACTAGTTCAAGTCAAATAAATCCGAAATCAAAAATATTCTAATAAAGGATCTTGGTTATGATGAATTTTTTACGCAATAATATGAAGATTGTTTTTGTTGTTACAATAGCTGGTTTTGTTGTTGCAACATTTGCTGGTTTTGGCGGCTATATGATATCAAAAAAGTTTGATGCAGCTGCTAAAGTTGATAATAAAAAAATAACAAATGAAGCCTTTGATCGATATGCTGCGTTGCTTTTACGCCAGGCACAGGAACAAAAAGAAGCTAGCTTGACAAGGGAAGAGATTCAAACTATACGGAAGCAAGCTCTACAGCAAATGATCCAAAATGAAATTATTTTGAAGCAGGCTAGAAAAGTAGGATTTAATACAAGTGCAGTTGAGGTTCAAAATGCAATAAGTATGTATCCGATTTTTCAAAAGGATAATAAATTTGATCTAAGGACATATTACAATGCTTTAAAATATTATATTAGACAGAGTCCTCGTGAGTTTGAAAAGGAAACAAAGGATGTAATTTTGTCGAATAAAGTGAAAATGATAATTTCGGATTCAGTAAAGGTGTCAGAAGCAGAATTAAGGAATGAGTACGCTAGGATCAATAAGGGCAACATGAAAAAATACGAATCTGAAAAGCAGAATTTTTATCAACAATATTTATCGCAGAAAAAAATGATTATACTCAACACTTGGTTTAGAAATGTTAGTCAAAGTACAAAGGTTCAAACGAATATTAAAGAGTGATGTTTTTATAAATTTCAGCTTCTTTTCTATCAATATTTTTTCCACATATCTTTAAAATTATAGCCAATTTCCTAACCGGCAATCCCACAACATTAAAATAATCTCCATCAATTTTTTTTACAAGTTTATCGCCTTTTTCTTGGATACCATATGCGCCGGCTTTGTCCATGTGATTTTTAACTAAACTTTTGATTTTATCAATTGAAACCTTATGCATTATGACTTTTGTTTTGTCATAGGTTGTGTAGGTTTTATTTTTATACTTATCAATAATAGCAACACCAGTGTAAACATAGTGTGGAAAGTTCGTGAGGTTTTGAAGGATTTGGATTGCATGTTTATGAGATGTAGGTTTTCCGATGATTGCACCTTTTTGATAGACTAGTGTATCGGATGCAATGATGATTCCTTTTGAATGTTTTTTTGATGCATACTGTGCTTTTTTTTCTGCAATATCTATTACAATTTTTGAAGGCTTTTTGTAGCTGCTTACTTCTCTAACATTTGGAGAAATGCACTCAAACTTTAGTCCCAGTTCTTGTAAGAGTTTTTTTCTTCTTTGAGATTGTGATGCTAATATGATTTTCATTTTATTTTCCTTAGTAAATATCTAGCAATTATTCCTGTAAGTATTCCGGTTGCAAGACTGGAAATTAAAATGATTGGCAGGTACCAATAAAAATTTGCATGCCTAACAATCAATAAATAAGCCAATGCAAATTGTGTGAGATTATGGCTGAGTGCGCCAAAAATACTTACGGAAATTATGCTGATTTTTTTAGCGATAAATTTATTTAAAAGAAGTATACCCATTACTAAAGTGCTGACAATTGCAGCTGAAAAACTGAGGACAAAAGTTGGGGTTAGAAATGATCCAATTAAAAGGCTCGTTACAATGGTTCTCATTCCTGCAACAAGCAGAGCTTCTTTTAGTGAGAATGTGTAGAGCACGATGAGTGTGACAATGTTAGCAAAGCCTACTTTTACGCCTGGAAAAAACGTTGGAATAACCATTTCACTCATCTGCAGCAGGCTCGCAAGTGCTATGTAAACTGATAGTTTTACTAGTTTTTTATCTTCCAAGTTAGCCTCTTAGTATGTTATTGCATCAATTTTACTACTTTTAGAATTTTCAATTTTCAAAAACAGTTTATTTGGTACACATATTATTGACTGTCCTGCATATTTTATATATCCAAAATTTTTACATATTTTTTTTGGACACGATGTTTCAATGATTTTAGCTTTTCCATTATTAATTTCAATAGAGCATAAAAGTTCATTATCTATTTTTATTTTATATTTATTGTTTTTTAGCATATTATATTTGCCAACAATTTTTTTGTTGTGGTGGAGAATGAGAACATTGTTATTGGAATTGGAAAGCAGTTTAAACAAGATAAAACTTGCTGCAGAAACTAATAAGATACATGAGATTATTAAAAAGTCATATTTAGTGGCATTAAATGTTTTGTTCATTGTTCAATTGTTTGAAGTGTGATTTCATTCCTTTTGTTAAAATTAATTCATTTTTATCTGTTACTATTATTCCTTCAACATTTTCTAAAGATTCAATTAAGACCAAACCTTTTTCTTTGCCCAAGACAAAAACTGCAGTGGAAAGACTGTCAGCATATTTACATGATTCTGCAGTAATAGTTACGCTGCTTATACCCTTTGCCGGATATCCTGTTTTGGGGTCGAGAATATGGTGATAACGTACGCCATTGTGCATAAAAAATCGTTCATAATCACCCGATGTAACAATTGCTTTATTTTCTAGTTCAATAATTCCAATAATCTTTTCAGTATTTCGAGGATCCTGAATCCCTATTTTCCACGGATTACCATTTTTACTTCCAAGTGCAAAAATATCACCACCAGCATTAACAAGTGCACTCTTTATTCCATTTTGTTTTAATACTTCAATTGCACGATCAACCGCATATCCTTTTACCATACCACCCAGGTCGATATTGATTCCGAAAGGCACGATAAAATCGGAAGTTTTGTCGGATGTAATTTTTTGCCAGCCTATAAAATGTTTTGCGGCAACTATATTTTTTTTAGATGGAAGGGTGGGTTTATCATTTTTAAAGTTCCACAAATCCACGAGCGGGGCTATTGTTATATCGAATGCACCGTCAGAAATTCGTGAGATGTTTAGTGAAAAATCAATCAGTTCATAAAGTTCTGGGTCTATCACATCCTGTTCACGTTTATTGAATTTTGCAACAAGTGAGTCTTTTTTGTATCTGTCAAAACTTGCTTCTATTCTTTTGATTTCATTCATTGCATTCGTAATGAGTTTTATGGAGTTTACTGTTGTTTTGGGAATAACACTAATTTCAACAATTGTATCCATTATAAATTCAGTTTTTGTAACTAGATTTGATTTTTTTATGCAGCTAGAATTTAGTAAGTATAAAGAAACAATTAGGAGTATAAGTTTTTTAGTATTCATAATAATTCTCAAGTCAAAATATTTATTTTTGTATGGCATTTAGAGCAATGGTTTTTTTTTAGGCTGACAATTTTTGTTGAATATCCGTGTCGTTCAATTAAGAGATTTCCACATTTAGGACAGCTTGTGTTATTTCCTACGTTAGTTACCATGTTGCCCAAATAAACATATTTCAATTTTTTACAAGCTATTTCAAAAGTTTTTAATAATGTATTAGCGTCTGTTGCAGGTTTTGTGCATTTATAAGCCGGGAAGCAACGTGATATGTGAAAAGGAATCTCGTCACTTAATGATGCAATCCAATCAACCATTTGTTCGAATAAAGCAAGATCATCGTTCAAATCTGTTATCAATAAGTTTGTAAGTTCTATATGAATATTTTTATCAAATAGAATTTGAATTGTATCCTTAACGATATCCAACTCGCCTTTACATATTTTTTTATAATAGTCCGGACTAAAACCTTTTAGATCGATATTTACAGCATCAATGAAGGGCGCAATGCTTTCAAGCGGTTCATTATTTATGAAACCATTTGTAACAAATACATTTTTGTAATTATGTTCTTTTAGAAGTTGGGCACATTCAAGGACATATTCATAATTTATGAGTGGTTCATTATAAGTATATGCAACTCCAAGAGAATCAGTTTCTTGTACATATGAGAGTAATTTGTCAGATGAGATTTCGATACATTCCGCATCTTTTAATGATATTTGAGATATGGAATAATTTTGGCAGAAATTACATTTTAAATTGCACCCAAAGGATCCTATAGAAAAAATTTGTGAACCCGGATAAAAATGATAAAGTGGTTTCTTTTCAATCGGATCCATACCGGATGAAGTGATTTTGCCATATGATAGAGAAACTAATTTCTCGTTGATATTTTTTCTAGCAAGACAAATACCAAGCGCATTATTTTTAATTTTACATTTATGGGGGCACAAAACACATTGGACTGTATTGTTGCCTAATTTTTTATAAAATAAAGCTTCTTTCATGTTTCTGACTCCTGAGTATTGAGTTCTATCTATATTGTTAATTCTTTTTCTATCCAGTCGAGATAATCTTGATTGCCTTTTTTTATTGGAAGTGCAATTATTTCCGGGACTGAATAGCTATGGTTTTCCTTGATGAGTTCTATAAGTTGATCAACAACCGGTTCCCCAGTTTTAATGATGAGTAGTGATTCTGTATCATTTATAATTTTGCCTTCCCACCAATAGTGTGATTCAATGGTTGGTATGATATTTACACATGCAGCAAATCCTTGTTTTAGAACTAAATCAGTTAGCTTCAAAGCTTCCTGTTTATCTTTTGTTGTGACGAGTACGATATAAAATTTCATAGGTTTGATTATACAAAGTAATTGATTGTTTTTGAAGATAGATATTCCGTTAACATACATTGCAAATCAAACAAATTTTTAATAATATATATCGTTTACCAACTATTCCTATAATACAGAACAAAAGGCATTAAAAATGAACCTAAAAAATATTCGAAATTTTTCAATCATAGCGCACATTGACCATGGTAAATCTACCTTGGCAGACAGAATTTTAGAATATACACACGCAGTTCCTAAACGTAAGATGAAGGAGCAAGTGCTGGACGACATGGAACTCGAACGAGAACGAGGCATCACTATTAAAGCGCGCGCTGTTCGTATAAATTATAAACACACGGATGGTAATACGTATATCTTAAACTTGATCGATACCCCAGGTCATGTAGACTTTTCTTACGAGGTGTCACGTTCACTTGATGCATGTGAGGGAACTCTTTTGGTTGTGGATGCCTCGCAAGGTATCGAAGCACAGACATTTGCAAATGCGCATCTTGCCGAAGATCACGGACTTTCGATCATTCCAGTTTTAAACAAAGTGGACCTTCCAAATGCAGATCCAAAAAGCGTTGCAGCCCAGATTGAGCAGAACTTTATGCTGGGTGCCGAACCTCTTAATGTAAGTGCAAAGACCGGTTTGGGTGTTGATGTGGTTTTGAAAAATATTATCGATAACATTCCTTGTCCACAGGGCGATCCGGATGCGCCGCTTAAGGCTTTAATATTTGATTCGGTTTATGATTCTTATCGAGGAGTAATTGTTTATATTCGAATGATCGATGGGCAAGTTAGAGCTGACATGAAAATTCAGATGTTCTCAACTAAGAATTTTTATGAGGTAACGGAAGTTGGTTATCTTGGAATAGGAATGGATAAATCAAAGTCATTAAAAGCAGGTGAAGTTGGATATATTATTGCAGGGATAAAGGATATACATACTGTAAAGATAGGTGACACTGTTATGGATAAAGCAGATCCTATAACTGTTCCGCATCCAGGTTACCAGGAGATCAAGCCATTTGTTTTTGTGGGGCTTTACCCGATAAATACAAGTGACTATGGCGCGCTTCAGCAAGCGCTTGAGAAACTCAGACTTAATGATTCATCACTCACATATTTGCCGGAGACATCACAAGCATTGGGCTTTGGATTCAGGTGTGGATTGCTCGGTCTTTTACATATGGATATTGTACGTGAACGTTTGGAACGTGAATATGGGCTTGATCTTTTGATTACATCTCCAAATGTAGAATATGAGGTTCTTAAGACAAATGGCAAAGTTATTAAGATCGATAATCCCAGCCATCTTCCGAAAGTTAATGAGATTCAAGAGGTTAGAGAGCCATTTATAAAAGCAACGATCATTGTGCCGAGTGATATGGTTGGTGGTGTTATGCAGCTTTCGCAGGATAAACGTGGTAATTTTATTGATATGAAATATCTTGGAACAACACGTGTTATTTTGACCTATGAACTACCGCTGGCTGAAATACTTTTTGATTTTTATGATCAATTAAAGTCCATAACAAAAGGGCACGCATCACTTGATTACGAGCATGTTGGTTACAAAATATCGAAACTTGTTAAGCTTGAGATTCTTGTAAATAACGAGGAAGTTGATGCGCTTGCATTCATGACACACAGTGAAAAAGCATATCATCAAGGTCGCACAATGGTTGAGAAATTGCGCGGCATTATTCCTCGCCAGATGTTCGAAGTTCCGATCCAAGCGCGTATAAGCGGAAAAATCATAGCGCGTGAAAGTGTGAGAGCAATTCGAAAGGATGTAACTGCAAAATGTTATGGTGGAGATATCTCTCGAAAGAGAAAGCTTTTGGAAAAACAAAAGAAGGCAAAAAGAAGATGAAGCAAATCGGAAGTGTATCAATACCACAAGAAGCATTCAGTTCAATACTCGGACTGGGAAACAACAAAGACAAAAAATAAAACTTCTGTATTTTGTATTGCAACTTGGTATTACTTTAGTAAAAAATATTTTAAACCGGAGGAAAAAATGAACATGGAACGAAAAGTGCTTTTGATTGCAATAATACTTATTATTTCAAAAATAATTTTAATATTCATAATGAAAAAAAATCATGGTGATAAATTTAAAAAAGTTATGGATGAGATAATGGACTGGGTGAACACAGGTTTATCTGCGCTCTTTTATGCATTTTTAATAATGTATTTTATAGTCCAAGCTTTTAAAATCCCGTCGGGTTCAATGATGAACACGTTGCTTATAAAGGATCATTTATTTGTAAATAAGTTCATCTTTGGATTTAGGTTGCCGCTTCCAACGATAAATGAAAATGATGATGGCAAAAAAATTCTAAAGATAAAGATGAAACGAGCGCTGCAGTTCACAGACCCAAAAAGACGCGATGTTGTTGTGTTTGTATATCCGGAAGATAGAAAAAAAGATTTTATCAAAAGATGTATTGGTTTGCCAGGTGATAAAATTCAAATTATAGATAAGGTTTTGTATGTAAATGATGTTCCTCAAGATGAGCCATATACAAGATATAGTGACAAAAATATATTTCCGGATGATCCGTTTTTGCCTCTGTCATATAAAAATCGTGATAACTTTGGTCCAATAACTGTTCCGGAAAATCATTACTTTATGCTTGGTGATAACCGTGACAGCAGCTATGACTCCAGATTTTGGGGTCCGCTGCATTCTGACTTTATAAAAGGTGAAGCACTTTTAATTTATTGGCCTCTAAAGAGAATCAGGTTAATAAAATAGATGTCAGACAAAAAGGCTCTTTATATACATATACCATTTTGTAAAAAGAAATGTATATACTGTGATTTTAATTCATGTGACGACAAAGGTTCTTTGATTGAAAAATATATTGAATGTTTAAAAGTGGAAATGAAAAGTTTTCGGGGTTCTTTGATTGATACAATATATTTCGGCGGAGGAACACCGTCTGTATTAAATGAAAAGTTTATTGAGAAAATATTTAGAAACATTAAAAAAATTTTTGAATTTTCGGAAGATTTGGAAGCAACATTTGAAATCAATCCGGATACTATTTCGCAATTTAAACTTGAAGTTTTGAAAGAGTTTGGAGTTACAAGGATTAGTATGGGCTGCCAGTCTACGGACAATTCAATTCTTTTAGAAATGGGACGTACATATGATTATGAATGTTTTTTAAATGCGCATAATTTAATAAAGCAGCATGATTTTAATAATATAAATTTTGATCTAATTATGGGCTGGCCAACTCAAACAACAAATGATTACAAAAGTTCTTTGCAAAAGCTTATCAAACTTGCCCCAAAGCATATTTCAGTTTATGGTTTGACAGTTGCGGATGGTACAATTCTTGCAAAAAAGATTCTTAGCAAAGAGTTTGAGAATATTTCGGATGATAAACAAGCTGATCTTTTTGAATATACAATTGATTTTCTCGAGCAGAATGGATTCAGTCATTACGAGATTTCGAACTTTGCGAAACCGGGATTTGAATCAAGACACAATCAATATTATTGGTTAGGCAAAGAGTACATAGGCCTTGGAGCAGGTGCTTCGAGTTATATTGATGGTAAACGTTATCAAAATACTCCAGACATTGAAGAATATTGTAAATGCGAGAGTATTCCGAGAGAAATAGATAATGTTGATGCAAAAAGTAAGTTAGCAGAAACTATTTTTTTGAGTTTACGTTTATTGAAAAAGGGAATAAATCGATCCGAATTTTTAAATAATTTCGGATGTGATATATTTGAAATATTTAATGATAAAATAAAGTTTTTGATTGATAATAATTTGCTGAAGTTTGTAAATGAAGAACAACTTGTTTTGACCAGGCAAGGTGTTTTGAAATCAAATTTAGTGTTTCAAGAATTTTTTTAGAAGAAGTGAGAACAACATTATGAAAAATAAAATAACAAAAAACATAGGAGAAAAAAATGGATTTAAAATTTTCAAAAAGTCATGAATGGATCAAAAAAGATGGAGATGCTTTTGTAATCGGAATAACGAAACATGCAGTTGATGAATTGGGTGATGTTGTGTTTGTAGAATTGCCGGCTGTAGATGGACAGATTAGTAAGGGTAAAAGTTTTGGAGTGGTTGAATCTGTAAAAGCCGTATCAGATTTAATCTCACCACTTTCCGGAAAAGTTTTGGAATCGAACGAATCACTTCAAATGCAGCCTGAAATGTTAAATACAAGTCCATATGATGATGCATGGATGATAAAAGTAAAGTTGGATAATGAATCTGATTACAATGAACTTTTGACTGAAGAAGAATATAATGCATTTATTGCAGAGGAAAAAAAACAAGTTAACACTTGACGTGACTAACACAAACTTTTTCATACGAGGAATTTCAGTCGTTCCTGCGTCACTTAAACAAATGTTACTTTTATGTTTTTTCAAATTTCTATACAATAAATTAGGGTTTTATTAAGATGAAAAACAAGATCATTTTTGACTTCAATAGTTTAGCAAATGAATATTTAGCCTCGATTACATCGGATGAGAGTGATGGTATATTAAAAGGCATTGCTCAAAAATATTTGAAAGCTTCTGATGATTTGGATATTCCGGATGTATCGGAAGTTGAGGTTGCAAGGCATTACACATTGCTTTCCAAAAAAGCGTATGGCGTTGATGATGGCATTTATCCACTGGGTTCCTGTACTATGAAATACAATCCAAAGATAAATGAAAAGATTGCAGCGCAAGATGCATTCAATAATATCCATCCTGAATTAGATGAAAAATATTGTCAGGGTATTTTGAAGTTGCTTTATGATCTGGAAAAGTATTTGTGTGAAGTAAGCGGTATGGATGCATTATCAGTTCAGCCGTCTGCAGGTGCGCATGGAGAGTTTACAGGGATTTTGATGATTGACGCATTTCACAAAAGTAAAAATGATCTTGCCAGAAAAAAGGTGATCGTGCCTTCATCAAGTCATGGTACAAATCCTGCTTCATGTAACTTTCTGGGTATGCAGGTTGTTGAGGTTGCGTGTGACAAGCGCGGCAATGTAGATGTTAATAGGCTAAAGGATGCGCTCGATGATAAAGTAGCCTGTCTTATGCTTACAAATCCCAGTACGTTCGGCCTTTTCGAAGAGAATATTGTTGAGATTGCAAAACTTGTGCATGAAAATGGCTCGCTGCTGTATTACGATGGCGCAAACCTAAATCCTATTCTTGGCAAAACGCGTCCCGGTGACATGGGATTTGATGTTATGCATTTCAATCTGCACAAAACATTTGCAGCGCCGCATGGCTGCGGCGGACCGGGTGCAGGTCCGGTTGGTGTAAAAAGTTTACTTGCGAAATTTTTACCAAATCCACGAATAGTTTTTAATAATGAAGAAAATATTTATTCATTTAAAAATGATGATATAAATTCCATAGGAAAAGTTAGATCGTTTTATGGAAACTTTTTAGTATGCTTGAAATCATTTGTCTATATTCTTTCAGTTGGACGAGATGGGTTGGAAAAAATCTCTGACATAGCCGTCCTAAATGCTAACTATTTACTTGCGCATCTAAAGAGCTTCTTTGACTATCCATTTGATGATAGAACATGTATGCACGAGTTTGTTGTTTCAGGTAAGGCGCTTGCAAAGAATGGCGTAAAAACTCTAGACATAGCCAAACGCATGATAGACTACAATATCCATCCTCCCACTATCTATTTCCCGATCAATATACCCGAAGCTCTTATGTTTGAGCCCACTGAAACAGAATCTTTGGAATCTATGGATCATTTAATCTCTGTTGTAAAGCAGATTGCGAATGAAGCTGCTGAAGCTCCGGGAAAATTAACCTCTGCGCCATCAAATACTGCAATTGGTCGGTTGGATGAAGTAAAAGCTGTTAAGGAGCTTGATATTGCATACAAAAAATAGTCATTCAAATTGGAACTTACTAATCAATGATCACAAAAACATTGCTTCTTACAATATGGCGCTTGATGAAACACTTCTTCAAAACTATACAGATACTCCCATTTTAAGATTTTATACATGGCAATCCAAATGTTACACTTTTGGTTATAGTCAGAGGGTTAATAAATATAAAGCAAAATGGCAGGATGAAAAATTAGAAGCTATAAGGCGTCCGACAGGCGGCGGGATTGTAAAACATGAGCAAGACATTTCATACTCGATAATTTGTCCGGTTGATTATAATGAATATACGCAAGATTTAGATGTATCTTACAAATATTTTCATGAATGCATTATCGAGGGACTGAAAAAAATGAATATAGAAGCAGAATTAAAAACCGATACAGTAAAAAAAGAATCTAAAAATTATTTTTGTTTTGAAAGTCCAGTATTAAGCGACATATTTTACAGAGGAAAAAAAATAGTAGGAAGTGCGCAAAAGCGTGTTAGTGGTTTGATTCTTCAACAAGGGTCCATATTTTTACCACATGTTGAAGATTTAGAATATAATGCTTTGACAGATGGCTTTAAAAATAGGATGAATATAAGTTTTGATAGCTATGTTTTAGACCATAAAATGCAGCAGTTAGTAGAAAAGTTAAATGAATCAAAGTACAAAAAAGAAGAATGGAATTTTAAGTATTAAGATGAATATAAAAAAAGTATTATCCAAAGAGTTTTTGAAAAGCATTCCAATAAAATACCTTATTTTAGGTCTGTTTTTGGTGCAGTTGATATTTCTAACAACAAATAAATCCTTTCGAATGCTTATGACTGGAAAAAAATTTATTGAAAAACGTAATAATGAAATAGCATCTCTTCAAAAAGAAGGTAAACAATTTATTTTGGAATCTGAAAAATATAAGAATGATATGAAACATATCGAAAAAATTGCCCGCAAAGATTTGGGATTAGTTTATCCACATGAAATTATTTATAAATTTAAAGTTACTGATGAAGAAAAAACAAAGTAGATTATGAAAATATTATTATTATCCGCACATAAATATGAAACTAAAATAGCTTAGAGGTTAAAATCATGAAAGATAAAAAAGTTCAAATCCGCAATAGTACATCAGAAATTTTGATATTTAGTACTCAGGAAAGAAAGGATTCAATAGAAGTTCGTTTTCAACAGGATACTATTTGGCTTTCTCAAAAATTGATGGCTAAATTATTTGATTGTTCAACTGACAATATTTCTTTGCATTTAAAAAATATTTTTAAAGAAGGGGAATTGGATAAAAAAGCAGTTGTCGAGTTTTTCTCGGTAACTGCTTCTGATGGTAAGAAATATAATACAAAACATTATAATCTCGATGCGGTTATTTCAGTTGGTTATCGAATTAATTCATTACGAGCTACAAAGTTTCGTCAATGGGCTACAGGTGTATTAAGAGATTTTACAATTCGTGGGTATGTATTGGATAACGAACGGTTAAAGAACGGATCATTTTTTAATAAAAAATATTTTGACAATTTGCTTGTTGAAATTAGAGAAATACGATCTAGTGAGAGAAATTTTTATCAAAAAATCACAGATATTTATTCTACAGCTATGGATTATAATAAGGATTCTGAAATTACAAAAAAATTCTTTGCAGTTGTTCAAAATAAAATACATTTTGCTGTTCACGGCTATACTGCTGCTGAATTAATAACAAAACGGGCAGATTGCAGCAAAGAACGAATGGGGTTGAATGCTTGGAAAAATGCACCACATGGAAAAATACTTAAAACAGATGTTACTGTGGCAAAAAATTATTTAACTGAAAAAGAATTAAAATCTTTAGAACGAATAGTAACGATGTATTTGGATTATGCAGAAGAGCAAGCAGAAAGAAATATCCCATTGACAATGTTAGATTGGTCAGAAAAGTTGGATGGTTTTTTAAAGTTTAATCAAAGAAACATTTTGGATAGTTTTGGCAGGGTTAGTCAAGAAATTGCCAAAACTTTTGCGGAAAGTGAATTTGAGAATTATAGGTTAATTCAAGACAGGCTTTTTGAGAGTGATTTTGACAAAGAAATAAAAAAGTTTATTCAAAAAAAAACAACAAGATAAATACGCTTCAAAATTATGAAAATATTATTATTATCTGCACATAAATATGAAACTAAATATTTCCTAAAGAAGTTCAAATCGATTCCTTATAAACCACACGTTTTACAGATTATATTCCACAATAATTTGGAAATTTATTATTCATCTCTTGGAATAGGTAAGAAAAATATTTCTAAACGTTTGGATAATCTGATTGATGAACTGCATCCGGACAAGGTTCTCCTTGTAGGTTTTGCAGGTAGTCTTAGAAAAAATCTCAATGTTGGAGATGTTTTTGTAGTAAATAGCGTAATGTTTGATAAAACAATGGAAAAGATAGAGTCAAATGTTGAAAATGGAGCTTTATTTCCACAAAAATGCTTAATTACAACGGATTTTTTGTGTGATAAACTTAAAAAATACGCTTTAATTGAGCAATTTCCAGATTTTTCAGCAGTTGATATGGAGTCGTTTTATACTGCAATGTACTGCAAACAAAGGGAATTGTCGATAATTATTATAAAATCCATATCAGATGATTTGAATTTTCAAATACCGCCAATTGAGTATGTGAAAAAGGCTTTTTCCAATAATTTTTCTAAGGATATTTTTAAATTATTTCCTAGTAATTTAAGAGATATTTTTAATATAATGACTCTGTTTCAACTTCGTAGAAATTGCAAAAAAGCTGGTAAAAAACTGGCAAAATCCATTGAAAAATACTTAAAATTTCTACAAAACTGTTAAATTCCATTAAAAGTAAAAATATTTTGAGTTTACGAGCAGCTAGAGTTGCGTTCAAATTGGAATAAATAAATTATGAAAGGAAAATTATGAATAAAAATTCAATTATAATCGATATTTTAAATGCGGATAATAAAACATTAACGAAAATTAGTAATGAGAACTTGCTTTCTCTCACACTTGAAGAAATGAAAACAATCAAAAATTATTACAAAAAAATTAAACGCAACCCAACAGATGTTGAGCTTGAAACAATTGCTCAAACTTGGAGTGAGCATTGTAAACACAAAACTCTTCGAGGAAAAGTTGAGTACTCATATTATGATCCGAAAACAAAAAAAATGAAAAAAAAGTTTATCAATAACCTTTTGAAAAACACGATTGTAAAGGCTACTAAAGAACTTGATAAAAAATGGTGTCTTTCGGTTTTTGAAGATAATGCAGGTGTGATTGAATTTGATAAATCAAATGGTATTGCCTTTAAAGTAGAAACGCACAATCATCCTTCTGCACTTGAGCCATATGGCGGAGCAGGTACTGGTATTGGCGGTGTGATTCGAGATATTTTGGGTGTAGGACTTGGCGCAAAACCGATTTGTAATACAGACATTTTTTGTTTTGGATATCCTGACACAAAATGGTCTGATTTGCCAAAAGGTACGCTCCATCCTCGAAGAGTTATGAAAGGTGTTGTTGAAGGGGTTCGGGATTATGGTAATAGAATGGGGATACCGACTGTAAATGGCGCAGTATTGTTCGATGAGAAATTCGTATGCAATCCACTTGTATATTGTGGAACAGTTGGCATTATGCCAAAAAAATACGTGAAAAAAGATGTGAAACCGGGTGACTATATTTTAGCAGTAGGTGGTAGAACGGGTCGTGATGGTATTCATGGCGCAACATTTTCGTCACTTACGCTCGACGAGAATACAGAAGTTAGTGCAGTACAGATTGGAAATCCTATCATCGAAAAAAAGGTACTGGATACTATGCTCAAAGCACGTGATATGAATTTATATAGAGGTGTAACTGATTGCGGCGCAGGTGGATTTTCGTCAGCAGTTGGTGAATTGGGTGAGAAGACCGGCTGTGAGGTTGAACTCTCGAATTCGCTTCTAAAGTACGATGGACTTAAACCTTGGGAAATATGGGTATCGGAAGCTCAAGAGCGAATGGTTTTTGCAGTACAGCCAAAAAATTTGAAAAAGCTTGTTAAAATATTTGAAGATGAAGATGTGGAAACTCAAGTTTTGGGAAAATTTACTGATACAAATAAATTGGTTCTAAAATATAAGGGTGAGCTTGTATGTGATTTAGACATGGATTTTTTGCATAATGGACTTCCTCAAATCACTCAAAAAGCAGTTTGGAAAGGTATTAAACAAATATTAAGACCTGTTAAATTCAAAGGAAAGAACTATAGTGATTTTATTCGGAAAATGCTTAGCCATCCAAATGTATGTTCAAAGGAATGGATTATTCGTCAGTATGACCATGAAGTGCAAGCTGGAACAGTAATTAAACCTCTTCAGGGAAAAGGTAACGGTGGACCGGGTGATGCATCTGTAATAAAACCGTTGTTCAACAGTAATAAAGGTGTTGCGGTAAGTTGTGGTATAAATTTTGAGTATGGAAAAATTGATCCGTATCAAATGACATTGAATGCGATAGACGAATCACTTCGGAACTTAACATGTGTTGGGGCAGGACTGGAAAAAGCAGCATTATTGGACAATTTCTGTTGGGGCGATCCAAATGATTCTAAAGAACTTGCTGGCATTGTTCAGGCAAGTATGGCATGTTACAAAGCTGCAAAAGCCTATGACATACCCTTTATTTCAGGTAAAGATAGTTTGAATAATACATTTACAGATAAATACGGTAAAAAAATATCCATACCCGGGACCCTTCTTATATCGAGTATAGCTATTGTAAAAGACATAAGACAATCTACAACAATGTATGCGAAAAAATCAGGAAATTATTTGTATTTAGTTGGCAAAACAAAGAATGAGTTTGGCGGTAGTCTTTATTCACAAATAACAGGCGAATCATATACTACAGTTCCGCAAGTTGATCTGAAAAATGCTAAAAAGACTATGGATAAAGTTAGTTCAGCTATCCGGAAAAAATATATTGTTTCAGCGCATGATTTGAGTGAAGGCGGTTTGGCAGTTAGTGCATCTGAAATGGCTTTTTCGGGAAACAAAGGGATTAAGATTTCATTGGATAAAATCAATATGAAAAAGGATGGTTCCGATCAAAATACAGTTAAATTATTTTCAGAATCACCAACAAGATTTCTTGTAGAAGTACCTGTGAAAAAAGTAAAAGATTTTGAAAAGTATATGAAACAGGTGACATGTAAACGTATTGGCGAGATAATTCAAGAGGCAAAATTCCAAGTATTCGAATCTGGTAATAAGCTTTTATTCGAAGAGAGTATTGATAAACTTCGAAATGCATGGGCAAATTTTAATATGTAAATTGGAGAGTAATATGGCTAAACCAAAAGTTATAGTTTTAAGAACAGCTGGCACAAATTGCGATATGGAAACAGCTTTTGCATTCGAAAGTTTGGGCGCAAATGTGGACTACGTACATATCAATAGGTTATTTAAAAAGGAAGTAAAACTAATTGATTATGATTTATTAGCATTGCCGGGCGGATTTTCATATGGTGATGATGTTGCAGCAGGAAGAGTTTTGGGTAATGAGCTCAAATATAGACTCTATGATGAAATAAAGAAGTTTGTGAAAAGCGGCAGATTAGTTATAGGTATTTGTAATGGATTTCAGGTTCTTGTTAAATGTGGATTACTTCCGGGTTATGATATTGTAGATAATAAACAGTATGTAACCCTTGCTTTTAATGAGTCGGATGTTTTTGAGTGTAGATGGGTTCACCTTAAAAAATCGAATAGCAAGTCACCATTTTTAAAATACGTTCCGGAAATTATCCACCTTCCTATTGCACATGCTGAAGGCAAATTTATAACAAAAAATAAAAAAGTTCTGAAGTATCTTATTGAGAATAAACAGATTGCATTTAGATATGTTGATAGTGATGGGAACAAAGGATCGTATCCAATAAATCCTAATGGTTCTATCGAGGATATTGCAGGGATTTGCAATGAACAAGGGACTGTGCTTGGCATGATGCCTCATCCGGAACGATATTTACATTTTTATCAGCATCCTGAGTGGACAAGTATGAAAAAAGAAAAGTATGGGCATGGATATTATATTTTTCAGAGCGCTATGGAGTACCTTAAAAAAAAGAAAAGATGATTAGTAAAACTAAATTTTTCATTATCTTTTATTGTGTTTTTCTGAGTGTATTAGTTTGTGCATCAGAGATTCTATTTTTGAGAAACGGTGATATTTATAAACACAATATAGAAGAAAATAAGTCAAGAAAGTTATTAGATTTAGAAAAAGGTATTATTTCATTTGATTATTCAGAGCCTGATAATTTACTTGTTTGTGAAGTTAATGATGAATTGATTTTTGAATTATTGGAAAATGGTACAACTAACTATACAGATACATCAAAGCTTGTTTTTTATGACCTAACAAATGAAAAGTCAGTTGAGAAACTACCAAAATCTATTTATAATAAAATTAAAGTAAAAAAAATATTTGAAAATTCATTTGCGATATTAGAAGAATCGAATGAGGAGGAAAGCGAAAAATATATTTTTGACCTAAAAACTAAAAAGTATATTGCAGATGATTTACCGAATAACATTTATTATTTTTTTCATAAAAATGGAGATTTATATTATTCCATTAATCGTTCATTTAAAATAATTGCGAAAATTTCTAAGCAGCAGTTTGGTAGTGAAACATTTGACCAGATTGAATTTCAGTACATTAAAAATTTGCACAACATTGTTTATGAAGATGAGTCATATAATAGTTTTGAACTTTTACCATTGAAAATAAACAATTCAAATGGCAGAAAATTGTTTTTTTATAAACGTTTCAATGTAAGGGGCGCATCATATGCAAAGTATCAGTTTCTTTCCTTTGACTTAAAAACTGGCGTTATTAGTTTGGTTTACTCTGATTTTGATAACCAGGGTGAAGGATTTAATTTCTTTCGCGATAAAATAGTTCTTTCCAAGTCCGGTGACAAGATAGTTTTTACTTTTAATTATCCTTTTTTCCATTTTGTTGATATGGCAAAGGGCACTAGCCAACTACTGAATGGAATTAATTATTTTATAGATGACAAAAACAAATTTTTAATTTATGAATTTGGCGGAAATATTAGATCATCAAATATTGATGGAACAAGCAGCAGAGTTTATATAGCAAATGCACAGAATCCGATTTTAACAAATTGATTTTGACGAGGTGATAAGGTGAGTAATAAAAAAGAACGAGTAATAATTTTAGGCGGCGGACCGAATAGAATTGGACAGGGAATAGAATTTGATTATTGCTGTTGTCATGCAGCGTATGCTTTGCAGGAAATAGGGTATGAAGCAATTATTATAAATTCAAATCCTGAAACTGTTTCAACTGATTATGATACGTCAGATAGATTATATTTTGAACCACTTACTAAAGAAGATGTATTGAATATTATCGAAAAAGAGAAGCCAAAGGGTATTGTTGTTCAGCTTGGCGGGCAGACGCCTTTGAATTTGGCTGTTGGCTTGCAGAAAGAAGGCGTGAAAATATTAGGTACATCATCCGATGCAATTGATCGTGCGGAAGATCGTGAAAAATTTAAACAGATGCTCAATAAACTTGCACTGCAGCAACCGCCAAATGGCACTGCATTTGAATTTATAAAAGCTAAAAAAATTGCAAATGAAATTGGTTATCCTGTGCTTCTTCGACCATCTTATGTTTTAGGCGGGCGTGCTATGGAGATTGTGTACGACGATACTGCACTTGAAAAATATATTGAGCGAGCAAGTTTTGCATCACCGGAACATCCTATACTAATTGATAAATTTTTAGAAGATGCGTTTGAAGTTGATGTGGATATGATTGCTGACGGAGAAACATTTGTTATTGGCGGAATCATGGAGCATATTGAAGAAGCGGGTGTTCATTCGGGTGATTCGGCTATGGTTATTCCACCGCATACATTAGGAAAAGAAATTTTAGACGAGGTTAGAAGTGCAACAGCTAAAATGGCAAAAGAGCTAGGGGTAAAAGGTCTTATGAATGTGCAGTATGCAGTTAAGGATAATCAGCTGTATGTGCTTGAGGTTAATCCACGGGCTTCTCGAACAGTGCCATTTATCTCAAAGGCAATAGGTGTTCCTTTAGCAAAGTTCGCGACAAAGGTTATGGTTGGAATGAAACTGAAAGATTTGGGATTTACCGAAGAGATTATTCCGAAATATTATTGTGTAAAAGAATCTGTTTTTCCATTCAATCGTTTTCCGGATGCAGAAATTGTACTTGGACCGGAAATGCGTTCAACCGGCGAGGTTATGGGTATTGATGTGGATTTTGGTACGGCATTTGCAAAGTCTCAGCTTGCAGCAGGGCAAAAGCTTCCGAAAAAAGGGAATGTTTTTATAAGCGTAAAAAATCGTGATAAAAAAGCAATACTTGATGTTGCAAAAAAACTTGAAAAGTTTGGGTTTAAAATACTTGCAACAAGCGGCAGCGCTAAATTTTTCGAGGAAAACAAAATTGAGGTTTCAGTTGTTCAAAAGATTCATGAAGGTAGACCCCATGTAATTGATATGTTGAAAAATAATGATATACAGCTTGTAATAAATACACCTTCCGGCGAAGTTCCGCAAAAGGATCAAGCATTAATTAGAACAGAAACAGTTCGTCAAGGGATTCCACTTATTACAACAATTCAGGGAGCGAATGCTGCGGTTCATGCAATAGATGCCTTGATTAATAAAAATCTTGAAGTTAAATCATTGCAGGAATATCATGCAGAAGATTTGCGCTGCATTGTTGAAGGTAAAAAATAAAATTTAGAGATTCATTTACAATAAAACTTACCTTACGATATATGTGGGGTAAGTCTTTTTTATGGGTAATAAAATGAAAAATATTGCAGTTTTAGTTTCAGGCGGCGGATCAAACTTGCAGGCAATTATTGATGCAATAGAGACTGGTTTTATAAGAGATGCAAAGATTAGTTGTGTAATTAGCAGCAAAGAAGATGCATTCGGCTTAAAACGTGCACGGAACCATAATATAGAGTCAATTTTTTTAGATGCTTCCGGTTTGTCACGTGAAGAATATACTGAAAAAATTATAGAAACATTAAATGATCGCAAGATTGATCTGGTCTGTCTTGCAGGTTTTATGATGATTTTATCGCCAAAGATTGTTCAGACTTATTCACATAAAATTATTAATATACATCCTGCGCTTTTGCCAAAGTTTGGTGGGAAAGGAATGTATGGTATACATGTTCATGAGAAAGTGATTGAGGAACGTGAAAAGTATACAGGTGCAACTGTTCATTTTGTTGACGAGGGATGTGATACGGGGTCAGTAATAATTCAAGAAAAAGTTGAAGTTAACGGAATAACTGACCCAAAAGAGCTGCAGCAAAAAGTTTTAAAGATAGAACACAAAATTTATCCGATAGCTGTAAAAATGTTTATTGAGGAAAAAATATGAAATTCATTCCACATACACTAGAACAAATAAACTATATGAAAGATAAGCTTGGTGTCTCAAATATTGACGAGCTTTTTAAAGATATTCCGGATGAATTAAGACTAAAGAAAGAATTAGATTTGCCCGAGAGTTTGAGTGAAATTGAGCTTCGGAAAAAGATGGAAGAATACACAAGTCTCAATGATTCAGCTAATAAAATATCTTTTTTGGGCGGCGGTATTTATGATCATTATATTCCTGAGGTAGTAAATAATCTTAGTTCGCGTTCAGAGTTTGTTACTGCATACACACCATATCAAGCTGAATTAAGTCAAGGTGCTTTGCAGGCAATTTATGAATATCAGACTTACATTACACGTTTAACAGGTTTAGATGTGTCGAATGCTTCATTATACGACGGTGCAAATAGTATTTTAGAGGCATGTAAAGTTGCGGTGAATTTCAATAAGAAAAAGAAAATAGTGCTAAGCTCACTTATTAATCCACAATATCGAAAAGTTCTTTATACAGGTTTTGCAAATACGGACGTAGAGCTAGTGGAAGCAAGTGCTGCAGATGGGGTAACAAATTTAGAGAGTGTGCGGGAGTTAGCAAAGGATGCAAGTGCTATAGTTGTTAGTCAAGTGAACTATTTTGGGATGGTTGAGGATATTGAAGCTTTTGCAGATACAGCACATAAGAATGATGCACTTTTAGTTGCCCAGGCTTATCCGATAGCTTTGGGAATTTTGAAGTCGCCTGGTACTTTGGGTTCAGATATTGTTGTTGGTGAGGGACAGTCTTTGGGATTGACTCTGTCATTCGGTGGAAGTACATTGGGATTTTTTGCAGCGAAAAAAGATTTTATTAGACTTGTACCTGGTCGGATAGTTGGGAGAACAACTGATAAAGATGGAAATGAAGGATATGTGCTTACATTGCAAGCTCGTGAACAACATATTAGGCGCGCGAGAGCTTTGAGCAATATTTGTTCGAACCAAGCACATTGCGCGTTAAGGGCCGCGATATATTTAGCTGCAATGGGCAAAACCGGTTTGAGAACTGCTGCATTAAGTTCAATGAAAAACGCGTATTACTTTGCAAACCAGCTTGATCAAATTGAAGGGCTTTCAGTTGTGAATAAAAAAGGTTTCTTTAATGAGTTTGTATTAAAGATTGATGATAATATTGATTTTGAAAAATTCGATGAATCTTTAAAGTTAAAAAATATTCTGCTTGGAATTAAACTTTTGAAATATTTTAAAGAATATGAAAATCATTATTTAGTAGCAGTTACAGAAACAAAAACAAAAGATGAGTTGGATAAGGTAATTGAAATAGTTAGAGAAACTATAGGAGGCAGTTGTGAGAATTAAAAGAGCATTAATCAGTGTGTCGGATAAAACAGGTCTTATACCGTTTGTTAAAGAATTGGATAGCATGGGAGTGGATTTAATTTCAACAGGTGGGACGAGAAAGTTTATTGAGAGTGAAGAGATTTCGGTAAAGGATATTTCCGAATTTACAGGTTCGCCGGAGATTTTAAATGGGCGAGTGAAAACACTGCATCCAAAGGTGCATGGTGGAATTTTGGCACAGCGTTCTAACCCGGAACATCAAGTTCAGGTAAAAGAAAATGATATTAATTATATTGATATGGTAGTTGTAAATCTTTATCCATTTGATATGCTTCTAAAAAAGGAAGGTGTTTCTGAGGAAGAGATGATCGAAAACATAGATATTGGCGGACCTTCTATGATTAGATCGAGTGCAAAGAATTTCAAGGATGTTGTAGTTGTGTGTGATGTAAATGATTACAGTGATATTCTTGATGCACTTAAAAAAGATGGTGACTTGTCGTTAGATGCTCGTAAAAAACTTGCGGCAAAAGTTTTTGCAAAAACTAGTTATTATGATTCTTTGATTTTTAATTATTTGGAAAAGGAAACACAAGCGCAAGAATTCACAACAGATTTAGAGGTCAATCTTTCAAAAGTTCAAGATTTGCGTTACGGTGAAAATCCTCATCAAAAAGCAGCGTACTATAAGATTAAAGAAAATAATACAAATTTTTCTTGGCACAAAATTGGGGGCAAGGAACTTTCCTATAATAATTTCCTTGATCTTGAGGCAGCATGGAATATGGCAGTTGATTTTGAAAAACCGACATGTGTTATAGTTAAACACAGTAATCCGTGCGGTATTGGTCAGCACGATAAAATTGAAGAAGCATACAAAAAAGCTTTATCTACGGATTCAGTTAGTGCATTTGGCGGGATTGTTGCAATAAATCAAAAAGTTACAAAAGAGGCAGCAATAGAAATTACAAAAATATTTACAGAATGTGTTATAGCGCCTGATTATGACGATGATGCGATCGAAATCTTTAAATCAAAAAAAAATTTAAGAATTATAAAAGTGCATGGAAAGGTGAGAGATACCTTTGAATTAAAAAGAGTTTTTGACGGATGTTTAGTTCAAGAAAAAGATAATAAAATATTTGATAAGTTTGAAGTTGTGACAAAAACGAAACTTGAGGACAATGTTAAAGACGCTCTATTATTTGGGTGGACTGTTTCAAAGCATGTGAAGTCAAATGCAATAGTTTTGGCATCGCATGACCAAACAGTTGGTGTGGGTGCAGGACAGATGAGTAGAGTGGATGCAGCAGAGGTTGCGATAAAAAAAGCGCAAAATGCAAAGCTTGAGATTAAAGGTTCAATTTTAGCATCGGACGCATTTTTTCCGTTTAGGGATTCAATTGATGCAGCTGCAAAATATGGTATTAAAGCAATTATACAGCCCGGCGGGTCAGTACGTGATCAGGAAGTTATAAATGCATGTGATGAATACGGTATTGCGATGGTGTTCACAGGGATGAGGCACTTTAGACACTAAATGAGAGGTTATGATATTATGAAGAAACTAAACAAGAGACCAACTTGGGATGAATATTTCATGTCGATAACGCAGGAAGTTGCGAAAAGATCAACATGTATGAGACGGCAAGTTGGAGCAGTATTGGTGAAGGATAAACGTATTCTTTCGACCGGGTATAATGGAGCAGTTAAAGGACTTAAACATTGTTATGAGCGAGAAAACGGTTGTTATCGTAAAGAAAACAAGATTCCTTCTGGTCAGCAGCATGAACTCTGCAGGGGAGTACATGCAGAGCAAAATGCACTTTTGTTTGCTTGTTCACAGGCTCATGATACAAAAGGCGCTGTTTTGTATTCATCGGTGCATCCATGTGTTTTGTGCGCAAAGATGATAGTGCAAGCTGGTATTAAGCGTATAGTTTATGCACGCGATTATCAGGATGATTTTGCGGTTGAGATTTTAAATGAAGCAGGTGTGGAACTCGTAAAATATGAAGCAAAGAGATAGTTTTTTGGAGGAAAAGTATGATTAAACGATATACTCGAGAAGAAATGGCAAAATTTTGGACTGATGAATATAGATTTCAGAAGATGCTTGATGTGGAAATTGCTGCATGCGAGGTTTTATGTGCAAAGGGCAAGATTCCAAAAGAATCATTAAAAAATATAAGAGATAATGCAAAGTTTGATGTTAAAAGAATTCGAGAGATTGAGGAAACTGTTAAACATGATGTTATAGCTTTTCTGACGGCTGTTGCGGAAAATGTCGGTTCTGATTCCAGATTTATTCATATGGGTTTAACTTCATCTGATGTTTTGGACACTGGTATGGGGCTTATTTTTAAGGAATCAATTGATCTTATAGAACAGGATTTGCTTATGCTGATTGATGTTCTTGCAAAACGTGCAAAGGAATTCAAAAATCTTCCAATGGTAGGCAGGACGCACGGTATACATGCAGAGCCAATGACATTTGGTTTAAAGCTTGCGCTTTGGTATTCGGACATGAACCGAAACTTAGAAAGACTACATGAGATGAAAAAACGTGTATGCGTTGGAAAAATTTCAGGCGCTGTAGGTACATTTGCAAGCCTTGATCCAGATGTTGAAGAAGCTGTCTGCAAAAAGCTTGGACTGGATAATGCAAAAATATCTACCCAAGTAATCCAAAGGGATCGTCATGCAGAGTATCTTAATCTGCTTGCATTAATAGCCGGCAGCATTGAAAAATGCGCTGTTGAACTTAGGAATCTTCAGAGAACCGATATACGTGAAGCTGAAGAAAAATTCACAAAAGGTCAAAAGGGTTCGTCAGCTATGCCGCACAAAAAGAATCCGATTACCGGTGAACAAATTACTGGCTTGTGTCGAGTGATTCGAAGCAATGCAATAAGCGGCATGGAAAATATTGCGCTTTGGCATGAACGTGATATTTCGCATTCGTCAGTTGAACGTGTTATATTACCGGACAGTTCTGTTCTGCTTGATTATGTGCTTACAAAACTTACAAAGCTTATTTCAAATCTTGTAGTTTATGAAGATAATATGCAGGCAAATTTATATAAAACTCAAGGATTGTTTTTTTCGCAAAGACTCATGCTTTTGATTGTTGCTAAAGGCGTGAGTCGTGAGGATTCATATGTTATGGTACAAAGAAACAGTATGAAATCGTGGGACGAGAAAAAGCCTTTAAAAGATTTTGTACTTGCAGATGAGGAGATTATGAATTTATTATCGAAGGACGAAATTGATACGGTTTTTAGCTTAGATTATTTTTTAAGAAATATAGACAAAATATTTGCACGATTGGGATTGAATTAAAAGGGGAAGAATAATGCAGCGTCAAAAAAAATTAGTTTTAGCTATTTTCGTAAAATAAGGATGTTTTAAGGAGGAAATTTATTATGCCGACATTAGTTGTAATTGGAACTCAGTGGGGTGATGAGGGAAAGGGGAAAATAGTTCATCTATTATCGGAAAAAGCAGATTATATTGTTAGGTATCAAGGTGGAAATAATGCAGGTCATACTGTAATCTTTGATAATAAGGAATTTATTTTGCATTTGGTGCCGTCGGGAATACTTGAGCCAAAGAAAAAATCTATTATTGCAAATGGGGTTGTTGTGGATCCTGTAGAACTTATTAAAGAAATTGAATTTCTCAAGACAAAAGGAATAAAATTTAATAATAGATTTTATTTGAGTGAATCATCACATGTAATTTTGCCTTATCATAGATATATTGATGTATGGCTTGAGCAGAAAAAGACTAAGAAAAATAAAATTGGTACAACGAAAAAAGGGATTGGTCCGTGTTATGCTGATAAAGTTGATCGAGTTGGAATTAGGATTGCGGATTATTTGGATGATAAAGTTTTTGAAGAACTTGTGAAACGAAACCTTAAAGAAAAAAAAGTTATGCTGCACGAAGTATGTTCGGTTTCAAAATTAAAAAAACAAATATTTACTGATAGAAAAAAAGTCATAAACAAATTGAAGCCTTTTGTTGTGAATACAAGCGTTATGGTTAATAAAGTTATTAGTGAAGGTAAAAACGTAATATTTGAAAGCGCTCAAGGCACAATGCTTGACGTTGATTTTGGAACATATCCTTATGTTACCTCCTCGAATCCACTTGCAGGCGGTTGCTGCGTTGGTGCTGGAGTCGGACCGAACAAAATTAATAAAGTTTTGGGTATTGTAAAAGCTTACACAACGCGTGTGGGTGAAGGTCCATTTCCAACGGAATTATTTGATGAAGCAGGTAAATATTTGCGTGATCAAGGCGGCGAATATGGTTCAACAACCGGCAGACCAAGACGCTGCGGTTGGTTTGATGCAAATGTTGTAAAGCATGCTGTAATGATAAATGGTATAGATGCATTGGCATTAACAAAACTAGATGTGCTTGACGGCATGAAAGAAATTTATATATGTACTGGTTATAAATATAAAGGAAAAACAATTAAAACTATTCCTGCAAATCGTGGAATCTTTAAAGATATTAAACCTATTTATATTAAAATGCCTGGCTGGGATAAACCAACCAGAGGCGTTCAAAGTTTTGCAAAACTTCCAATGAATGCAAAAAAATATTTGGCAAAATTGGAAGAACTGGTAGGCTGCAAAATTGCGCTTGTTTCAATGGGTAGAAGCAGAGAGCAGACAATTTTGTCAGATTCGTCGATACTTGATTTTACATTTTAATTTTCCGGAGCAGCGAATGAAAATTTTGGCAATCGAAACTTCATGTGACGATACATCGTGCGCAATAGTGAATGAGAAAATGCAGATTTTGGCAAACAGTATTCATTCACAAGTCAAGGTACACAAAAAATTTTATGGAATTGTACCGGAAATTGCATCCAGACATCATCTTGAAAATATAAATTTTATTATTGATTCAGCTTTAGAAGAAGCTAGTGTGAATCTTTCAGACATTGATGTGTTTGCATTCACAATTGGTCCGGGGCTTGCAGGTTCACTTTTAGTTGGATCCATGACAGCTAAAACATTTGCTCATTTTTATAATAAACCGCTTGTTCCGGTAAACCATTTAAAGGCGCATATATGGGCAAATTTTTTGGAGTATGATGGTGAAAAATTTGAGCCGGAATTTCCGCTTATTGCGCTTTTGGTTTCAGGTGGACACACAGAGCTTTGTTTGATGAATAGTTATGATGATATAAAAATCCTTGGACGCACACGTGATGATGCATGCGGCGAGGCATTTGATAAAGTTGCAAAGCTTTTGGACATTGGTTATCCGGGTGGTCCGATTATTGATAAGGTTAGCTATGAAGTAGAAGAGCGTGTTGCGTTTCCGAGAGCGCACCTGCCGAATACATTTGATTTTAGTTTTAGCGGTTTAAAAACAGCTGCGCTTTATGCTTATAAAAAAAATCCCAATATGACGATTAAAGATAAACATATACTTGCAGCATCATTTCAGGATGCGGTTTTATATACGTTAGTAAAAAAGAGTATTAATGCAGCTAAAGAATATAATGCTAAATCGATAATTTTAAGCGGCGGGGTTGCGGCAAATTCTCGGCTGCGTGATTTAATAGCTGAAAAATCACATGCACTAAATATACAATCGCATTTTCCGCCAAAAGCTCTGTGCACAGACAATGCAGCAATGGTTGCAGGGTGCGCTTTAACTGAACTTGAAAATAAAGGTACGGATTTTTTTGTTAAAAAGTTAACAGATGATAATATGTTTTATAAAATCAATAGCAATTTAAAATTGAATTAGGAGAAGAGATGATAATAGCTTTTATTATTTATACTTTTTGTTATTTTTTGATTTGGTGGACTTATTGTGGATATATATTACTGCTTTTTGTTGGGTGCTTGTTTAGAGGAAAGAAAAACGAAGAGGTAGTTTTAAATACTCAAAATCTGAAAGTTTCTGTTCTTGTTCCGTTTCATAATGAAGAAGAATTTATACTGCATAAAATAAAGAATTCTATTGAATTAGATTATAAAAAAGAAAATTTAGAATTTGTTTTTATTAATGGAAATTCTACAGATAATTCAAGAAAGATCATAGAAGACTTTACAAGTAAACATACTAACCATAATATAAAAATATTAAACTGCCCAACAGTTGGTAAAATTAATCAACTAAATTTTGCTTTAGAAACTGTAGATGCAGATATTATTATAAATACAGATGTTGATGCAGTTCTTAATAAACAGGCGGTTATTGAAATCACAAATGAATTTCACAAAAATGAAAAAATTGCAGTTGTTGGTGCGCTTAATCAACCACTTCATTGTATGAATATGGAAAAAAATTATTGGGCAATACAAAATGTAGCAAGGTTATTGGAATCAGAATTTTATTCAAGTTCAATTGTTATTGCGACTTGCTATGCATATAGAAAGGATATTTTAACAGAATTTCCAAAAGATTGTGTTGCCGACGATATTTATGTTGCATTTCTTGCTCAACAAAAAAAGCAAGTTGTTAAATATATAAGCACTGCACATGTGTATGAGATTCGTGCTCCCCGAAAGCTAAAAGAATTTATTAGCCACAAATTTCGAAAATCAAATGCATTTATCATCGAAATTTTGCGTTTTTTGTATGCTCTTCCTCAGTATAGAAATCGTTGGAAAATAATGTACTTAACAAAACTATTGCAACTAATTTTCATGCCATTTATATTAATACTTTTTTTAGGAAGCTTAATAAATATTGTTTTAGTTGATGACTTATATGCTTATATCATCGGTGGATCCATAATATTTCTTTTTATAAACATTGTTATAATGAGTTTTATATTTAGATCAAAGGCTAAAGGGATTATTAAAGGTAGATTAAAAGGTTCGAAATTAATATTTTTTATTATAACTAATTTTATTTTATTCTTTTCAGTGTTAGTATATTGGATATATGGGCAGGATAGTTCTTATAAAAAAATACGATAGTTGAAACAAGGAAATTGAATATGATTTATGCAAGAATATTTTTTATTTCGTTTTTTGTGTGTATAGCGTTTATTCCAATCTTAAAAAAAATAGCTGTGAAATTGGGAATATTAGATCACCCAACGAGCGAAATTAAAACACACACAAAAGCACGTCCATATCTTGGAGGTGTTGCAATTTGGTTGGGATTTGTAGTTAGTTTATTTGTACTTCGATTTTTTACTAATTTTGAGACAGGTACTTTGAGAAACTTGCGGGGGATTCTTGTTGGCGGGTCATTGATTATGTTAGTTGGATTGATAGATGATATCCATAAATTAAGTTTTAAAACAAAGTTTTTATGGCAGATTATTGCAGCAACCATAATTATTTTATTTAACATTAAGATAAAATTTATTTCACCTAGTTATATTGCATTAATACTTACATATTTATGGATTGTTGGTATAACTAATGCATTTAATTTGATTGATGTTATGGATGGGTTATCTTCGGGAGTGGCTTTTATTGCTTTGTTTAGTTTCTTTTTAATAAATGCACCCGGAAAAGAACTTTATGTAAATTTTGCATCAATTGCTTTGGCAGGTGCATGTTTAGGTTTTTTAATTTATAATTTCCCACCGTCGAGTATTTTTATGGGTGATGCAGGTAGTTTGTTTGTTGGATTTGTTGTTGTGTCAATATCACTCGGTACGAATTATTCAGTTAATACAAAAGTCGGAGTTTTAACTCCAATATTAATTATAGCAGTTCCGATTTTTGATACTTTCTATATTATGTACAAACGTTATAAAAGAAAGCAGTCAATGTTTTTGGGTTCAAAGGATCATTTTGCACTTCGTTTAGCAAAAATGGGTTGGTCAAAAATAAAAATATTAGGATTAATATATATCTTAACTGCATTTTGCGGTATAAGTGCGTATATAATTACAAGATCAAATAATCAGCAAGCAGTTCTTCTTTATACTTGGATAGGTATAGTTTGCGTTCTAATGGCAAAGATATTAGGAACTGTGAAGATGCACAATGAGAAATAAGATGAAAAAAGATATTATAATTGCAGGTGCGGGTATTAGCGGGCTTACTTTGGCACATTTGCTCAAAAAAAAGAAGATAGACTCAGTAGTATTTGAAAAAGAATCTGAAAGTGGTGGAATTTGTAATACAGTTAAAAGTGGAAAATATTTATTTGATTACACAGGTCATCTGCTTCATCTAAAAAACTCTAAAATCAAAAAATATATTTTAAGTTTACTAAAAGATAATTACAATCTTCATAATAGAAGTGCATGGATTTTTATAAAAAATTGTTGTATTCCTTATCCATTCCAAGTTCATCTTTATTACCTCCCAAATAAAATTAAACGAGAATGTCTCAATGGTTATTTGGAAGCCTATTACAATCAAAAAAATTCTCCAAAAAAGGATGCTAAAAATTTTGCTTCTTGGGCAATTGCGAATTTTGGGGAAGGTATTGCAAAGCATTTTTTGTATCCATACAATAATAAACTGTGGACAACTAATGTAAAAGGACTGAATACAACTTGGTTAGGGAATTATGTTCCATTGCCTGATATAGAAAATGTTTTAACGGGTACATTTACAAATTCGATTGTAAAAATGGGTTACAATAGCAGTTTTTACTATCCTAAAAAAGGAGGAATAAAAACTTTAATTGATGCACAGGCAAAAAAAGTTCAAAATAATATTAAATTAAATGATAAAATTCTAAAGATTGATTATAAAAATAAAATTGTATATACAGCTAGTGGCGAGTATAAATATAAATTTTTAGCTTCTTCACTGCCGCTTCAAGAGTTGATTGAAACTATACTAAAAAAACCACCGGTTAAAATTTTAACTGCGTCAAAAAAATTAAAATCAAATAGGGTTTTAAATATTAATTTGGGTGTTCGAAGAAAAATTTCAAATAAACATTGGGTTTATTTTCCTGAGAACAAATATGTTTTTTATCGAATAGGTTTTGGTAGTAATTTTTCCTCTAACATGGCACCCAGAGGTTGCTCCACGATATATACGGAAATTGCAGTGGATCATGATTTGTCAAAAAAAGAAATGGAATCATACCAAAAGCGAGTGATTAAAGATCTTAAAAAAATAAAGATTATTAAGCCAGACGATAAAATTGATACAATCGTTCCGCTTTTTATAAAACCTGCATATGTTATTTATGATAAAAACAGAGATTTATGTGTGAGTGAAATTGTTAAATTTCTACAGAAAAATGATATTTATCTAATAGGTCGATATGGGAAATGGGAGTATTCTGCTATGGAGGATGCGATAAGTTCTGCTTATGAAATAGCAGGAGTTTTCAAGAAATTATTATGAATAAAACTGATTTAAAAAAGATTTATAGAATTTTAGATGTGAACTACAATAGGTGCAAAGAAGGGCTGCGTGTAGTTGAGGACTATTTACGTTTCTATGCTGAAGATGAAAACAATATGAAAAAAGTTCGCGCTTTCAGACATGGTTTTGAGAATATTTTTGAGGAAAATTATAAAGAGTTAATAACAGCTCGAGATAGTCAGGGTGATTATGGTAGAAAAATAACAGAACAAAAAAGAAAGTCTATTCAAAA
>JBHPKP010000050.1:0-5759 GCA_042566505.1 bacterium
GATTTTGAAATTATATTTTCAATAGCAAGATTCGAAAAATTATTTATAAGTATAGAATATATGGTCCCAGTAGTCAAACCTGAAATATTTTCATGATTTTTGACAAGATATTCGATTATATCTCGAATTTCGCGAGTTTCAATCCATGCAAAATGTAGTTTTTTCTTTATATTTGCTAATATTTTAGGATTATTCAGCAAAAACCCCAGCAAATCTACTTCACGTTGGTTATTAAAGCTATGATTTACCTGTTTACTTGCAGATATTTGTTTTTCATTGTCTATTTTTTTTACACGTTTCTTGTAAAATCGTTCCAATTCATAATGCAAATCTTTTTCCGTTTCCCTGATTTTTTCTGAAAGCATTTTTATCAAATAATTTTCCTCTAATACACTTTCAATATTTTGAGCAACCGGTAAAACCTTTTCACATATTTCTTTTTTCTGAGTTAAATCATTTACATCTCTACCCGCACATACCTTTTCAACAAAATATTCCAAACTTTCACTTGCATTTACAAAAAAATCGCACATTTTCTTTGCGCCATATTTTATTACATAATCATCAGGATCCATACCTAAAGGAAGCATCGCAATCTTGCATTTTAAACCACTATTCAAAAAAAGTTCCACTGCTTTTATACTTGCATTAGTACCTGCTGTATCTCCATCAAAAACAAGTACGATTTCATTTGTATAGCGTCTCAAAAGCTTTAGATGTTCCGGAGTTAAAGCTGTACCCAAAGTTGCAACTGTATTCTTTATCCCCACCTGATGAAGACTAATCAAATCCATATAACCTTCGAGTACTATCGCATTTTTCTGTTCACGAATATGTGGAATCGATTTGTCCAATCCATACAAAACAGATCGTTTATTAAACAAAATCGTCTCAGGCGAATTGATATATTTTGGAAGCGAATCATCCAAAACCCTACCACCAAATGCAATTACGCGACCTTTTGTATCCCATATAGGAAAAATAACTCTATTAAAAAACCAATCATAAAATTTATTCGAATAACCTTCCTGCTTACGCAAAAGACCAGCTTGTTCTAAAATTGTTAAATCTATCCGATTTTTCACAGCAACATTATACAAGGAATTTCGCATAATTGGTGCATATCCGAGCATAAATTTTTTCTGAGCAGCCTTAGTTATACCACGCTTTTTCAAATATGTAAGTGCGCTGTTAGTACTTTTTGAATTATTCAAATGTCTAATATAAAAATCCGCTGCTCGCTTATTTATGGAATAAACTTTTTCCTTTATATCTTGTTTTTGAATGTTTTGTTTGGTTGAAGGTTCCAATCTAATACCGACTCTATCCGCTAATGTTTTTACTGAATCTTGAAATGAAGTGTTTTCGATTTTCATGAGAAATGTGATAACATCGCCGCCTTCATGACAACCAAAACAATGAAAGATTTGCTTTTCCGAACTAACGACAAAGGATGGAGTTTTTTCTTGATGAAATGGACATATACCTTTGTAGTTTGTCCCTGCCTTTTTTAATGAGACATATTCACCAACTATATCTACGATATCAGTTTGTTCAACAATTTTTGAGATAGTATCTTTTTCATAACTCATTATAATTTTATTTCACTCGCCTAATCCTATTGAAACCGGAAAGTTCAATGATCTCAAGTTTACCCAATTTATTTTCAACACTATCAAGTAAAATATTCATACCAACAGCATCACTTGCCATGTGCCCTGCAATCACAACATTAATGTGATTTGCTTCAGCTTTTTTCAGATGATCCTTGCTCATATGCATACCAACAATGGTTCCAACACCCGAATCTGCTAATTTTGCCAGCATATCAGAACTACCCTCAGTACCACCTGTCATATCAACAAACACCTTCCCGGCCCTTGAAGTCTTTGAACCAACAACCACTCGTGGTCCATTGTTGTCAGCAAATGACATTTTGTATTCTTCTTCTTCCATCAGAAGATTAATAACTTCCCCAACTGTATATGGTTTTTTATCGTTGAATTTATCTTGCAAATATGTTGCAACACAATTATCACACGGTGTATGCGCGCCAAAGTATGGAATATCCAAAAGTTTAGCAGCTTTAACAGCACGATCATAATTTATAGGCAGTAAACCTTTTGCAACATCATTGATTCTCCCTTTCAAAACACCATCTGCAACATTTATAGGCACTCCGAACTTATGAATCACATCAGCTTGCATGTACATTACTTCATTCAAAGATAAAAGCGCAGTCCCCTCCGGATGATGTGTCATAACAGCATCAATTTTCATACCTTTTTCCTTCATTCTATCAATGAGCAAAAGTTCCGGAGTTTCCATATCAACCCCAATTGCAATAGTCTTTATTTCTTCATCGCCTTTTCCATTATAAATTTTTGAATCACTGTAAGGATTGTCCAGTTTGTCTGCATCATAATATCTTTTTTCTTTTTCTGACATTTTATCATACGCTTTTTTTCGATTATCAAGTTCTCTTTTAACACCCTCTTTACCTCGAGGATCATAATTCTTCCCTACTTCAATAATTTCTTTAAATAGATCTCTTAACTTCATCTTATCACTCCCTAATTTTTAATTAATTTAGCCCGGCGGCCAGTTCATTGGTCTACCACCAAACAAATGCAAGTGAACATGATCTACTGCTTGCCCGCCATCAGACCCGCAGTTTAAGACCAACCTAAATCCACTCTCGTCGATACTTTTCTCTTTAGCTAATTTATTTGCAATAAATATCATTGAACTCAATAAATCCTTATCATCTATATTCACCTCTGAAACCTTCTGAATATGTTTCTTTGGAATTATCAAAATATGTATCGGTGCTTTTGGATCAATATCATTGAATGCAATTATATTATCGTCTTCGTAAAGCAACTGTGCTGGTATTTCTTTATTCACGATTTTGCAAAATATGCAGTCGTGTCGAGTAGAACTCATATTTACACTCCTGAATAAAATTTATGTAAACTGAAAACCCTCACAGAACCCTGCGTGAAGTTTTCCCTCACAAGGCTCCTCAGATACACATTCACATACTCCGTGATAGAGTATACATGTCATGATAAATCTTTGGTAATGGCAGAGGATTCCAACCAAGATAACGACGATATATCTCGTACGTCATACTTCGCTTTTGGCTTCTTCTGTTTATCCATTTATAAAGCAATCTGCTTACAGATATATAATATTGTCTTAAACATCTGTGGTTTCCGCTTATTCCAAAGTAATTGTAATGTCCTATAAGTTTCTTCTTCACTACTTTCCACCAATCTCTTAGCTTAAACATGTTCCTGATTTTCTTTAACCAGATATTCATCTGCTTAAGAGATTCTGCCAACTTCCGTTTTGATGTCTTATGTCCCATTATGAACTTCCCTCGTCGGCTTTTCGTACAGTAGTGCGTAAAACCTAAAAAGTCGAAACTTGCCACTTTCTCACCGCCATCTCGATGTGATTCCCAAGCTTTTCTTCCAAACTTAATTATTCTTGTCTTTTCTTTTGATGTCTTTAGTTTGAATTTGGCAAATCTTTCTTCCAGCTTATTAAGAAAGTTTTCTGCATCTTCCTTGCTCTCGCAGCACACTACAAAATCATCGCAGTATCTTATTAATTCCACATATTTGTCCGCATTTGGCTTGAATACTCTCTCAAACCATATATCAAGCACAAAATGTAGAAAAATATTTGCAAGTATTGGACTTGCTATACTTCCCTGCGGTGTTCCTAGTTTGCTTAATCGCAGATTACCATTTTCAATAATTCCTGCTCGCAAGAATCTTCTTACCAGTATTAGAAAGTTTTCATCAACTATCCTTTCTTCTAAACATCGCAAGAGCCAATAATGGCTCACATTATCAAAGAACTTCTCAATATCTACTTCTACGATGTAGTTCACTGCTTTTGTCATTACAACTTTATCAAGAGCATTAACTGCCTGATGACAGCTTTTCTTCGGTCTAAATCCGTATGAGCAACTAAGAAATTCTTGTTCATATATTGCTTCCAAGATTTTCTTTAGCATGAGTTGAACCAATTTATCCTCTACTGCTGAAATTCCAAGTCCTCGCTTTTCTTTCTTATCAGCTTTCGGGATATATACCCTTCTGACAGGCTTCGGTCGGTATTTCTTCGACTTCATCCTTGTTACAAGGTCTTTTAAGTTCCCCTCTAGCTTCTCTCCGTATTCCTGCACCGTTACTCCATCTATGCCGGGAGATTTCTGTTTCTTCAGTTCTCCGTAGCACCAAGAAAGCGACTCCTCATTTATGAGGTGGGATAATGAACTAAACTTAGCCGAGTAGAGCAATGGCGCGAGTAGTTTAGGTTAAGCCTATCTGTTTCTGTCCCTTTCAGTTGACAGTGCCTCACTAGCTTAGCCTTGCTCCGTTTCCATCGCCCCCTCTAAAATTCCGTACGTAGAGATTTCCCCTATACGGCTTCAAACGATAATTCCTCTCCTTGCCTTCCTTTAATTATTCTATTAATTAAAGTTTACACTGAGCATATCTGCAAAGTTTTGTTACCAACTCAATTCCGTCTCTGTGTACGGTAGTTGTGTCTCATTGCAGAATTTATCGTCCAGAGTCCCTTTGCTCCATCCCCATTACAGAAACTTCTTAGCTAATATGGACTCATCCGAGAATCCTATTCGCCTGTTGAATTTCGTCTTCAACTTATATCAACAGCCCTCTTTGAATAGGACTTTCCCAGCTTTGGTATTTGTTCTTTCCTAGGATGCTTTGATCCTTATCCCGCAGGAATTGCCTTCTCTCTTATCCGTTTGTTTTGTCCAGCAATTTCAGCCTTCCCTAAGGGATTATTAGGTCGGCTTCCTATTAATCCTTGCTAACGACTTCTTGCAAGGAAGGTATTTCGGGACTGCAATCTTCGCTTTATGCTAAGGCCTCCTAGTTTGATAGACCACTGAATCGTTCCTACTTCATTGAGCAGTCTGGCCGTTTACTTCCGAGCTTTCATACTGTCCGTTACCGTCCAGTATGTCGGATATATCTACTTGGCTGAAACGAACAAATTGCCAAGACAGGACTTTCACCTGCTAGAACAAATACTTTACTGGCTGCGGAATCCCTTTTCCTTTCTTGCCTTTTCTGCTATCAATCTCAACTTATCCATCGTCTTCATATACATAACCTCTGTGGATTAAGAAAACGGATGTTAAGATTGTCATGTATCCGCTGGACACTTCCCCTTGCACAAGCCCTTAGCTTGCTCTGAGTACTATTATCCAGTCCGACTTCTGCATAATCTTTTGCCAGTTCTTGCCCTTTTCGACTTGTTCCAGCATACTGCCTCTTAATCCTAATAACAGAATTATGCAGATCTCCCAAGTTCACAATTACTCCATCTTCTATCATGCCATCGCCTAAGACCCCGACAGAGCTATACATCTCTCGCCTTTCCACGAGATATATAATTTCGCCTTCCGTGTAATGCGACACGTCAGCCTCTGCGACGTTGGTTATTACGGGGCCCAACACGTTCACTTTCGTTACGGCCTGATACATCGTTCCCTTTGGCTTCATTTAGTTTGTCACCTCACTAAATACAAAGTTCACTTCTAAAGTGTTGGCTAGTCTTTCTTTAGGTTGGATTTTCACCAACTGGATTATTTGTGCTTCTCTTGGCGCACGCATATTTATCCTCCCATTACTTCATCTGGACATCAATTCTCTCAATCTTTTGAGCACGTACATCCTGAGCATCCTGTCCGGATATAATATCTGAATTTA
>JBHPKP010000051.1:0-5513 GCA_042566505.1 bacterium
TGGGGCCATTGTGGGAAGTAGTTGGTTCGGCGTGATTAGATAATTGGCTTATTATATCATCTATTTTTCTCTTTTTTTTATGTGAATTGGGGTCATTTTGGGAAGTTAGCTCGTAGAGAATAGATAAACTTTTGAGTCCGGAAAAAACTTGGTTTGTGTAGCTAGTAGGCATTTCCTGTAGCAATTTATTATAGTTTTCTGGTGTAAGAATATTTTTCATAAATTCTAAGCTTAGTTTGGTTTGATTAGCTATCCATTCTGGTGAGGGCTGGGATAATGGCCGCGGAATATATGGCTTAGGGATTGATGCGGATGCTGTATGGATAGGTGTATTACTTGGTGGTTTCGCCCTACATAGTACTACTGCGTTGGCCATAGCTGCTGGTGGTGAGCTAATGTCTGGATATAATCGTGGTGCTGGTGAGGCAATGTTTGTATAAAGAGGGGCTTCTTGACGCTTTTTCGTTCTATCATTTGTATGATGAGAATTTGTATGATGATGCAAACAATTTTGACAGGCTGAAAGAATAAGTCTTTTATTATTTTCATCGAATCTAACGGTTATTTTTTCGCAGGTTCGTGAAAGTATATCATACCATTTGTACCATTTAAGCTTCGGGAGCTGAACTAGTTCTTTCCCATCTTCACTCTCAAGAAATGTTCCATTTGTAGAATCTGCATCTTTAACCCATACTATTCCATTTAGATAAAAAATTTCAAAATGCGTATTAGAAATTAAATTATTATTAGGGTCGATATCATTTTTTCCTATTTTTTCTAAACTTCTATCCTTAAGTAAGATTCGATATGCTGAATTTAATACTAATGGTTTCGAGTAGCAAAGCTGGAGTAATCTTTCGTTTTCATTTTCTAATTCAATAAAATCTTCCTTTCCTTCAGATAAAGCATCTAAAGAGATGTATAGCCTATTCCAGTTTTTCACAAACAGATGTGAAGGTGTTTGCGGGCAGATAATTATATATGGTCCGCGGTAAGAGTATTTAAAGTATTTAAAGTATTTATCATAAACTGCTTTGTTCACAGTTTGTATAACAGACATTTTATTTTGCACTGTAGATATGATCTTGTTTTTTATTTTTGGCTCATAAAAATTATTTAACAAATTGTAATTGTAGTAGTTCGTGAGCAATGTAATCGCAGGGTTATTAGAAAGGATACTTAAAGTTTTTATAAAATTGGGAATTTCCTGTGCAACTATTTGTGATGGTATGTTTTCCGAATAGATAAAAAAATCAGTTATTATTTTAATAAAGTTATTTGGATATTCTACGATTAATAGAAGTTTATTAGAGCAATTATTAAAGTAATCATTAAATAATTTTGTAAATAGATTTATTGTTTTATTGTCTAAATATTTGAAAATATTTTCTGGTAGCTTTCCTTCGTATAATAAAAATAAACGTATTACAGCGTTTTTATTTATTATATTTTCTATTTCTTCAATTCTATCATATTTGTTTAGTTCTATCAATTTCTGAAAGAATAACGCTTTATTTTCGGCAAATACATTGCAGGAATTCGTATTTTGCCTATTTTGTAACATGGGTATTGATGAATTTTTAAAATAATAGCTTAAGAAGTTGAAAATATTGTTCTCTTTATTATTAGGATTAGCCTTGCCGATAATTTCTTTTGTATCTACATCTGGTATTTTATCTATAAATAATTTTAAACTTTTTGGAAAATTGATTTTCGTGTCGTAAAGTTGAATTAATTGATTTTCAGCATCTATGAATACAAGGTGTTGGCTAGTATGATGTCCACCTTTAGTTACTGTTACAGGAAATGATATTTTTGTATCCATTTGCCATGTTGCTATCTTGTCTATTATTTTTTTAGTTGTATCGTCTGTGTTTGCAATATACGGATATAAACTATGTATAATGTAAGGATAAGCACTGTAGTATATATGTTTCTTATTTTCAAACAGTGAAGCTAGGATGTCCGTAAGTTTATCTGCAGGGTTTTCCGGGTCATATGCCGGATTTTCATTATTTTCCATTGCAAGCATTTTCATAGAGAATTGATCGGTTAAATGAGACAATAAATCCAAAAAGTTTTTTATAGTTTGTGCATTAGCAATAGAACAAATGGAATTAAACTTAACAGGATGTAATCTTTTTATGGTTTCTAATAAACAATACACAACAGGTCTGAATTTCTTTCTCTTAATGTATGTTGCACGAGACGACATTATTGTATTTGGAAGTTGTTGTAGTAGTATTTGCATGCAAAAAAATGGCAAATCCAATGGTTTATGGTTGTTTCTGATTAATTCTAGGAAATTGCTAATGGACGACCAATATGTTTTACCCTCCAAATCATCTGTTTTATATTCCGTACAGTTACGAGAAAATGTATTAAAATAGTCTTTAATCTGTTGGGTACTAAATGTTTGTGGAAATTTCTTTATTATTTCAGATATTATTTCTTTTCTTTGTTCCCGGATATCGGTTGGGTATTTGTTGTTTGCTTCTGAATAGATTTGTGTAACAATATTTTTATCAAATTCAAAACAATCAGCTATATTCTCACTATTATAATAGTTTACTAAATAGTTTAATAGGGCTTGATGCTTCAGGAAATCAGTATTTATACCAAATTCCGAAATACCTGTTACATACGATGGCGTTAGATAAACAAGGTCTCGTGATATATATAATGTTTCGTTTATTGTTATTAAATCTATTCTTGCTCCTGTACTATCTCCATATGGCAAATCAAATATTTTACATTTTTGAATATTCCGGAATACTGATATATTTTTAGTCTTTAACTTCGTAAGTATATCTTGTTCCTGAACATTTTTTTGTTTTTGATCATCCGGAGATAAAGCTGTATTTGTGTTTTGTTCTATAAGCTCTATGAGAGCTTGGTTTGGTGGAGTCGTATTCTTTTTTTGTTCATTTCTTTTACGGAGTAGGTGGGTTATCTCAGTGTAATTTTGATAATATGTAAGTATGTGTTTTTGTATATCGGCTATAGCGTTATCTATATTTTTTAACACTTGTTTTTCATTATCCATTAACAAAAGGGAGAGAGGAGCTGGATAAATACCTTTTGGTCGCTTTATATCAGGTCTTGTGGTGGGGGACATTTTAAATTCTTTCTTTGTAAACGAGGTAGGTATCGTATTTTTAGTGATTTGTAATAACGGATGGGTAGGAGGAGTTATAGGCGTTGATGACGACGATGAGCTTACTGGTTCTGGCGAGGATGAAGATACTGATGATACTTCTTCTTTGTTTTCCTCGTTTCCTGACGGTTGGGCGTACTGTGGGTCTGTTTGTTGTTGTGTTGTGGGCGACGTTGTTGTTGACCATGTGCTAGAAGGTGGTCCTAGGTGACAAAGGGTTGTCGATAGTGCATGGTTTGCTATCCTTTTCCAACAAAAACCGAAAGTAGGCCGAAGCTCATTTAGGTTTTCGGAATATCTAGTTTTTTGCAGTAGAATATCCAAAAATGTATTATCCTTATTATTTTTTATATGAAGTAGAGTTGTTTTTTTATCTTCAGTTAGCTTAGATAAAAGTAAATTTATAGTGTGCAACAATTCGAACACGGCTAGTCTATGTAGGACTGTATCATTATCCTCATTTTGTTTTTTTAGAATATCAAATATTTTGTCACTATCTAATTTTGATAATATAGTATTAGCAAAATTTTTTATATCTTCAATTATTTGGTATAAAGCTCGCCCCTGATAATATCCTTGAGTACGTGGTGGGTCTATAAATTCAAACAATCGGCTAGATATTGTCGATGTGAACTCGTCATGGGTGGGTAAATAGCTGATAAGAAGCTCCCGAGTTTTTGGTTGATTTTGTGCTATATCCATAGTTGTTTTATTTTCATTATTTTCTATTTTTAGTAAAGGTTCGATTTGCTCATTAGATAGGTTTTCCAGTAGTAATTCTATACTTTTTTTAACGTTTAATGATGTTAGTAAATGCAAGACTGTATTACCATAATTATCTTGTTTTTTTAAAATATCAACTATTTTTTCAGCAGTTAAACAAGGCTTTATAAAGTTGATATATATCTCTTTTATTTTCTCTGAAATGTCCTCATGAGTTGCTTGTATAAAAGGATTAGAGCAATTATGAGTTGTTGTTGTTGCTTGAAATAGTTTTTCCGATATTGTTGTTTTTGATTCTTCTTGTATTTGTTTAGTATTTGTTTCTAGTCTTATCTCTGGTTCTGCATGTTTCCCATCCAAATACTTTCGTTCTACTGTTCCATTAGGACGCAAAAGCAAGTACTGAGCTGAAGCTCTTGTCCACTGCGTGTAAACGGTATTTGAATTTACCGTTAAAATTGGATCATCTGGTCCTCCAATATTTTTGTGGATATGACCAACTATCAACCTTGAAAGACCAAGCGTAGCCATTGTTTTAGTTATTATGCTTTGGGAATACGTGTACCCGGCTCTGCGACGAGTATCTTCAACAAAACCATTAGAATATTGTGTGTTTTGACGGAGTCTACCCCAGTTTATTTGAAGACCGGCAGGGTAATAACGTTTAAGTTTAGCAAGATCATTAGAATATTGTGTCTCTGGACGGAATGTATTCCACATTAGTTGATAAACGGAAGAACCAGGTGTGTAATTATTATTGGCGGGGTTGTCGTCATCTTCACGAGATCCTTCTAAGAAATTGAAAAAACTAGGCAGACAGTTTGGCAGTCCTCCGTGCACTATAAATACTTTATCTGAAATTACAGCAAAGAATGGGAATGTATCAAGAATAGGTTTAAGTAGCTTTAACTCTTCAGCCTGTGGACGATTTTTGAAATACGGTTCGCCGCCGTACCGCAGTAATATAGAGTATTGCTCATGATTTCCCAACAATAAAACAACATTTTCCGGAAAATTTTGTTTGAGTAAAAAAACGGTTACAAGGGTTTCTAGTGAATGGTCTCCTCTGTGCATATAATCCCCTCCGAACACAATACGTGCCCTGTTGTCTTTTTGGTATTCAAGTAGAAATTGGTCAATAAGTTTATGCAATGAATCCAAATCTCCATGCAAATCCGATGCAATTATTGTTGTACCACCTTCGGGTAAATATACTGCTGTGTTCATACATGTTTTTTGCCGAAAAGTATATTTTCGTCCAAAAGTAACTTGGAGTGGGGGGGGGGGATTTGGCAAGATGTGGTTCTAATTTCTTTTTTAAGTCTTCAAGAGTTATACACTTTGCATCTATAATCTGTAAATTTTGAACTTTTTGTTGCTGTAAGGTAGAAAACATCTTTGAAAAAATGGTAAAATTTTCCCAGCTTTTCAATACCATTGTTGCATCTTTTTTCATTTCATCAAGTTTGGATTCTCTCTGTTTTTTTTCTAGATCGAGTATTTTATTGCTTAATAATAAATTAATGTTTGGATCTTTTTTTAGTAATAGTTGCTTTATATCATTTACGTTTTGACACGCCTGCTCCATCAATAATTTCGTGTAGACTAGCACATCCCGCAGTGACAATTTCCC
>JBHPKP010000052.1:0-5264 GCA_042566505.1 bacterium
CTAAACTTGCGCTAGCAATCACCCATGTCGAGCGCACCCATAAAAAAAAGCAGCTGATATTCAGCTGCTTTAAAATTGGTTGCGGGGGACCGATTCGAACGGACGACCTTCGGGTTATGAGCCCGACGAGCTACCAGACTGCTCCACCCCGCGTCATATATATTTATAAGTTTTGCCGGAGGCCGGACTTGAACCGGCACAGATATTGCTATCCGAGGGATTTTAAGTCCCTTGTGTCTGCCAATTCCACCACTCCGGCAGAATCTACGTGCATAAAAAAAAATCCCGGCAGCTACCTACTCTTCCATACCGTCACCAGTATAGTACCATCGGCGCCAATGGGCTTAACTTCCGTGTTCGGAATGGGAACGGGTGTAACACCATCGCTAAAACCACCGGGAAAAATTTATTGTTATTACAATTAATAATAAAAGAGCTTTTCATAATTGTGAAAAAATATGGTCAAGCCTCACGACTTATTAGTACTCGTTAGCTAAATCCATTACTGAACTTACACATCGAGCCTATCAACCCAGTAGTCTCCTGGGAGTCTTTAGACTGATTACTCAGTGGGATATCTAATCTCGAGGTAGGCTTCACACTTAGATGCTTTCAGCGTTTATCCCTTCCAAACTTAGCTATCCAGCCGTGCCGCTGGCGCGACAACTGGTACACCAGAGGTTTGTCCATCCCGGTCCTCTCGTACTAAGGACAGATCCTCTCAAATATCCTGCGCCCACAACAGATAGGGACCGTACTGTCTCACGACGTACTGAACCCAGCTCACGTACCGCTTTAATTGGCGAACAGCCAAACCCTTCCCACCTGCTCCAGCAGGAGGATGCGATGAGCCGACATCGAGGTGCCAAACCTCGCCGTCGATATGAACTCTTGGGCGAGATTAGCCTGTTATCCCCGGGGTAGCTTTTATCCGTTGAGCGACGGCCCTTCCACACAGTGCCGCCGGATCACTAAGCCCTGCTTTCGCATCTGCTCGACTTGTAGGTCTTGCAGTTAAGCTCCCATATGCCTTTACACTCAATGCATGATTTCCATTCATGCTGAGGGAACCTTTGGGCTCCTCCGTTACATTTTAGGAGGAAACCGCCCCAGTTAAACTGCCCACCTAACACTGTCCCTAAACCGGGTAACGGTTGTAGGTTAGAATCACAAAATATCAAGGGTGGTATTCCAAGGTTGGCTCCACCCCAACTAGCGTCAGGGTTTCATAGCCTCCCACCTATCCTCTACAAAATATTCCATAATTCAATATTAAGCTACAGTAAAGCTCCACGGGGTCTTTCCGTCTTGTTGCGGGTATCCGGCGTCTTCACCGGAATCACAATTTCGCCGAGCCCCTCGTTGAGACAGCGCCCAGATCGTTACGCCATTCGTGCAGGTCGGAATTTACCCGACAAGGAATTTCGCTACCTTAGGACCGTTATAGTTACGGCCGCCGTTTACTGGGGCTTCAATTCAAAGCTTCATCCGAAGATTGACCTCTCCTTTTAACCTTCCAGCACCGGGCAGGCGTCAGACCCTATACATCAATTTAGATTTTAGCAGAGTCCTGTGTTTTTGTTAAACAGTCGCCTGGGCCTCTTCACTGCGACCTCGCAGCCCTTTATTTGTACAATATTAAGCTACAAGGCACTCCTTCTTCCGAAGTTACGGAGCGAGTTTGCCGAGTTACTTAACGAGGGTTCTCTCGAGCGCCTTAGGATTTTCTCCCCATCTACCTGTGTCGGTTTGCGGTACGGTCACCAAAATATCTCACTACGAGGTTTTTCTTGTCAGCGTGGTTGGACCAGTTCGTCCTTTTCAGGACTCCCACTCGCTTCTCAGAGTTAATAACTATCCGGATTTACCTGGACAATCCTCCTACAAGCTTGGAACTCGAAAACCAACTCGAGCATGGCTTACCCTTCTGCGTCACCCCTTAGCTAATAACGAAACCTTGGTGGTATCGGAATATTAACCGATTGTCCATCGTCTACCCCCCGATTAATTAGGGACTCAACTTAGGACCGACTAACCCTGAGCAGATTAACTTTACTCTAGGAAACCTTAGACTTTCGGCGAGCAGGTTTTTCACCTGCTTTATCGCTACTTATACCGGCATAATCACTTCTGCTTCGTCCACCTCTCCTTTCGGTAAGGCTTCAGCCTACAACAGAACGTTCCTCTACCACTCCGATATTAAAAATATCGAAATCCGCTACTTCGGTAATATGCTTTAGCCTCGGAAATTTTCGGCGCAGCATCACTTGACCAGTGAGCTATTACGCACTCTTTAAAGGATAGCTGCTTCTAAGCTAACCTCCTGGCTGTCTAAGTAATACCACATCCTTTACCACTTAGCATATATTTAGAGACCTTAGTAGGCGGTCTGGGCTCTTTCCCTTTTGAGCATGGAGCTTATCCCCCATGTTCTGACTCCCGTAATGAACATAACAGCATTCGGAGTTTGATTAGATTAGGTAGGTGGTTAAACCCCCGACTCTATTCAGTGCTCTACCACCATTACTTATATTACGAGGCTAGCCCTAAAGCTATTTCGAGGAAAACCAGCTATCACCAAGTTAGATTGGCCTTTCACCCCTATCCACAGCTCATCTAGGAGTTTTTCAACACTCAACAGTTCGGGCCTCCATTCCGTGTTACCGGAACTTCACCCTGTCCATGGATAGATCACTTGGCTTCGGGTCTATTCAATGCAACTAAATCGCCCTATTAAGACTCGCTTTCGCTACGGCTACTCTGACATCTTCCAATGGCAGATTAACCTTGCTGCATAAAATAACTCGCCGGTTCATTAAACAAAAGGCACGCCGTCACCCATTCATTAACCAAAGTTAATGCATAGGGCTCCGACTGCTTGTAAGCACACAGTTTCAGGTACTATTTCACTCCCCTCTCGGGGTACTTTTCACCTTTCCCTCACGGTACTAGTTCACTATCGGTCACTGGTTCATATTTAGCCTTACCACGTGGTCGTGGTAGATTCATACTGGATTTCTCGTGTCCAGCACTACTCGGGAGTTATACAAGAAGACTATTTCCTTTCGTTTACAGGACTATCACCTTCTATGGTTGACCTTTCCAGAATCATTCAACTAGAAAATAGCTTTGTAACTTCTCTCTATTCTGTAAAATAGAACATATAATCCCACAACCCTATTTAAACAACGCTTACAGGCTTGACATTTAAATAGTTTAGGCTGTTTCCCGTTCGCTCGCCACTACTTAGGAAATCACTATTGTTTTCTTTTCCTCAGGTTACTGAGATGTTTCACTTCACCCGGTTCCCTTCCACACCCTATGTATTCAGATGCGAATGATAAGACATTACTCCTATCGGATTGCTCCATTCGGAAATCTCCGGATCAAAAGCTGTTTACGCCTCCCCGAAGCTTATCGCAGTTAACTACGTCCTTCATCAGTTCCAGTGCCAAGGCATCCACTATGTGCTCTTAGTAGCTTGACCATATTTCTTCATCATTATGCATACGTTTCATCATATATTCATATTATGTATATATAATAATCCTTATAGACGCTCTTTTATTATTAAATTGTCAATGAACAAAATATTTACTAAAAAAAAGGACATTCATTCAATGTCTTTTGTAGTTTTCATAATTAGCTTCAAAATTCAAAATATGGAGGTGACAGGAATCGAACCTGCGACCTACTGCGTGCAAGGCAGCCGCTCTCCCAACTGAGCTACACCCCCAGAATTAAGAATAAGATTAAGGATAAGGAATAAGAAAATAAAAAAACGCCAGTCCTATTCCTTATCCTTATACCTATCCTTAATTGGTGGGCCTACCCTGACTTGCACAGGGGACCTCACCCTTATCAGGGGTGCGCTCTAACTCACTGAGCTATAGGCCCCAAAACGCACCAAAGAAATATATTTTAACATATAATATGAAAGTAAACTTAAGTGCAGGCATGAAAATAGCAATTACACCTTTCTTCTCCTTTGAAAGGAGGTGATCCAGCCGCACCTTCCGGTACGGCTACCTTGTTACGACTTCACCCCAATCACCAATCATAACTTGGGCACCTGTTTCCCTAACAAAGTTAGAGTTAACCCAGCGACTTCTGTTACAACTGACTTTCGTGGTGTGACGGGCGGTGTGTACAAGGCCCGGGAACGTATTCACCGCGGCATGCTGATCCGCGATTACTAGCGATTCCGACTTCATGAGGGCGAATTGCAGCCCTCAATCCGAACTGGGACCGGCTTTTTGGGATTAGCTCCACCTTGCGATCTTGCAACCCTTTGTACCGGCCATTGTAGTACGTGTGTAGCCCTGGACATAAGGGCCATGAGGACTTGACGTCATCCCCACCTTCCTCCTCGTTATCCGAGGCAGTTTCACTAGAGTCCTCTCTGAGATGAATCAGAGTTAGTAACTAATGATAAGGGTTGCGCTCGTTGCGGGACTTAACCCAACATCTCACGACACGAGCTGACGACAGCCATGCAGCACCTGTGCACTTGTCCCGAAGGTCTATTATATTTCTATAATATTCAAGTGCATGTCAAGTCCAGGTAAGGTTCTTCGCGTTGCGTCGAATTAAACCACATACTCCACCGCTTGTGCGGGCCCCCGTCAATTCCTTTGAGTTTCAGCCTTGCGGCCGTACTCCCCAGGTGGTTCACTTATCGCGTTAGCTACAGCACAAAAGGAATTTATACCCCCCATGCTAAGTGAACATCGTTTACAGCTAGGACTACCAGGGTATCTAATCCTGTTTGCTCCCCTAGCTTTCGTGCCTCAGTGTCAGAAATAGACCAGAAAACCGCTTTCGCCTCCGGTGTTCCTCCTGGTATCTACGCATTTCACCGCTACACCAGGAATTCCGTTTTCCCCTCCTATACTCAAGTTTAGCAGTTTCAAATGCAGCTCCACAGTTGAGCTATGGAATTTCACATTTGACTTACTATACCACCTACGCACCCTTTACACCTAGTAATTCCGAATAACGCTTGCACCCTCCGTATTACCGCGGCTGCTGGCACGGAGTTAGCCGGTGCTTCCTCTAGAGATACCGTCAGAACTTCTTCTCTCTTGACAGAAGTTTACAATCCTAAGACCTTCATCCTTCACATGGCGTTGCTGCGTCAGGGTTTCCCCCATTGCGCAAGATTCCCCACTGCTGCCTCCCGTAGGAGTCTGGACCGTGTCTAAGTTCCAGTGTGGCCGGTCACCCTTTCAGGTCGGCTACCCGTCGTTGCCTTGGTGAGCCAT
>JBHPKP010000053.1:0-5157 GCA_042566505.1 bacterium
AGATAAAATAGTGGGAAATACCATTTTGCACGTTTAATCTTAATTATTTTAAATCCCGTTTTTTCTACTAAAAGATTTATTGTTTCCTTATCAAAGTAACTAATATGAGCTGCTCTAAAATGCCACCATTTATTACCCATTATCTTTGCACATATTGAATTAATGTCAGGTGTTGTTATTATCAAAATGCCATCACCTAACATTTTCAGATAACACTGTTTTAACAAATTAACTGGATCCTCAACATGTTCAACCACGTCTAAAAGCGCTATAGCATCATACTTTTTCGTAAACTTATCACTCGGAAATAACTCATTATAAACAGGTAAATTACGTTTATGCGCTTGCTCAAAAAGCCACTTCGAAGGTTCAAGCCCCTGAATAGCATAACCTCTTTTTAACGCAGATTCGACAAATATCCCACTACCCGCACCAATATCAAGAATTCTTCCTTCTTTTTTATACTTAAATATAGTATCTAATATTTTTTCTGCTTGCAGTATGCGCGCATCTCTAGTTGATTCGTATTGCTCATCTTGCATTGACTTATAAAACTCAATAACATTTTCTAAATTAGGGCATTGAAGAAGCCCGCAGTTTCCACACAAAAACAAATCACCAGTTATTCCATAATTTTTGTCAGTAATTTTAAATAATGTTGAATCAATATTTTTATCGATATTAGATTTTTTTACCATCATCTCTAATAATGAACCACATAATCGACATACATACTTATTTTCCTGCGATTCTTTAGTCATACAACCACCTATTTTTCCTTTAAAGAAGAATATATCTGGCAAAATTTACTTTGATATTCTATATCTAATTTATAGTTATTTGCCAAAGAGGGTTCCTTCCACAATGGTATGAGATAATCTCTTTCTTGAATATAATTACTATCAAGCACTAAATAATTAAACTTACCGGAATTAATTTCTGATGATATTTCATCCAAATTTTTGTAATAATAAGCGCTTTTCCCTTTTCCTTTTATCGGCTCACTTTTATCATTCACATAAAACATTAGTACGCTAAATTTCCTTGGCACTATGATTTTTACCATCGATAAATCATCTTTATGTTTTTTTTTCAACCATAAACCTGCTTCACGCAAACCCATATGTGCATGTCTTTTCAACATAACATCAAGCATTAAACCTTGCTTATATCCAGGCAATGGAATCGAAAGAGCTATTAATGATAATAAAAAAATTAATAAAAAGTCTTTTGTTGTGAGTTTCAAAAGTTTATAAATAAGATATGAAATAATTTGAATAAAAATTACACCATAACTTAATAAATATCTATCAGCAACAAACAGCAAAGCATACATTAATACCGGAAATGTAAAAATTATAAAGGACATAATAACCTTTAGGGTTTTATGACTAAACGTAGTTTTACTTATATGAAGTAACTGCTTAAAATTTACACGTCTCAACAAAAGTGTTACAAAAATTGCTAAAAGTGGAATCAATCCAATAAAAAGTATTCTTATCAAAACAAATATTTCCGACTTTATATTTTTAATAATTCTAACACCAAACTTTTTTCCTCTCATTTTAAAGTATTTAATATACTCAAGTTTTTTAGGATTTTTGAATATTTTATCCTCATATACAAGTTTATCATAAGCTTCTTGTCCATCCACCACTCTTTCACCTATAACAAAAGCTGCATACCCCTTTGATGAAAATATCATCTCTCCAGTATGCTTTTGCAAAAATAAAATATACGGCAATGAAATAGTTAAGAAAACAGATAAAATTATTATTGGAGAAAATATTTTTTTAACAAATAACTGCAGCTTACATTTCCTGTTTTCTATTATTTCATTAATCAATAAAAAACTAATTGCTGCAATTGAAATTAAAAAAGCTTCACCTCTTATTAAATATGTAAAACCTAAGCTAATACCTAATAAAATACTTAAATGTATTCTTGGTGATGGTTTCAGTAATATTTTTAGGTATAGTCCAAAACTTATTAAAAGAAATAATGTGTAACTTAAAGTAGATAAAGTTACATATGAGTATTTCAGTAAAACAGGATTAAATGCAATAAAAAAGGAAGTTAACATAGCTGTTTTTTTATTGAATAAAAGTTCTGATATTTTAAATGAAACAATTATTATCAAAAGAAAAGCTGATGAGGAAACAAGCATTGCAGAAAACTCAACATCACTTGTTATGAGAAAAATTAAATATGAAAGTATGCCGTAACCCGGCGGCATAAAATATTCAACATTGCCTAAATAAGTATACCCAAAACCTTTGAATAAATTATGAATTGGGATTAATAACCTTAAGGAATCCCCGCCTATATTTGGATTTCGTATTACCAAAAAACAATTTAATATACCTGCAATTGTTAATAAAATTATTAAATAATTATTTTTTATTATTGTTTTCAATTATTCTTCCTATTTACCTCACCCACTTTTTCCAAAATAACGCCGGGAGCGCAGCCTTAAATGTATCTAATCTCGAAAAAAAGTAATCAAATGGGTGTAAGAGAATTTTTAGCATGTATTCAAACCTGAAATAAAACTGCATGTATGCACGTTTTGCAGTTCGCTCAATTTCCGTTGAGGATAATTCCGGATAGGACGGCATCTCATTATCGTCAAGCCATCCTTTAGCTTTTAGATAGTCATACATTGGCGTACCTTTAAATGGAATCATGATTTGAAACTGGGCAGAATACGGATTGATAGTTTTGGCAAGGTTGATTGTTTTTTGAGCTGTTTGTTTTGTCTCGCCCGGAAAACCAATTGCAAAATCACCATGAATCCTCAAACCTGCTCTATGAACTTTTTCCGAAAAAATTAACGCATCTTCAACTGTATTACCCTTGCTGACAGCTCTTAGAATCTCATCATCGCCCGACTCAAATCCAACATGCATATTTAAACAACCGGACATTTTCATGGCTCTAAAAGTTTCATATGGTACATTTTTGTCAGGTTTCATATAGCATGACCATTTAATTTTTATATCTCGTTTCAAAATCCCCTCAGCAATATCACGTGCCCTTTTTGACGCAAGCATATCGTCCTGAATCATGACTGCTCTGACACCTTTCATATTACGCGCAATATACTCAAGCTCATCGATAATATTATTAATAGAACGCATGTTGTACCTGCAGCCTTCAATAAATGTATTCACCCACAAGCAGAATGAACACTTACCATATGCGCAGCCGCGACCGGACATTGTATCGATATATGGATATAGTTCCGACGGCACTTTATACTTTCGCACATCAAGATGCCGATAGAAAAACTCAGACACAAACGGTATATTGTCAAGCTCTTCAGTTTTTAAATATGGTCTCAACTCATTTGCAGCAACTGTATCGTCCTGTTTGTATAAAAAATTCTTGATATTTTTATAGTCATCTCCATTAAGATATTCGAGCAATGGATACTCAAACTCTTTTTGGATACCTAGAAAATTATATTTTGTTTTGGACAAGGTGTTTTTTGGATCCATCGAAAAATACGGACCAACAAAAACTATATCTTTGCATAGTCCGTCATGCAAACGTTCTGCAAACGCTATATCATTGTCTTCACTCAACCGACCCAAATATACAACAATTGTATCAGGTGCAAATGATTTAATTTGCTCATATGTTTCATCATGCGAAAGATTATAAACCGGCGCATCAATAAGCTTCACTTCATATCCATTTTTCTCGAGCAATGCACCTGCAAAACCAAGCCATAACGGATACCAATTTGAATGCGATAGTGATACAAAATCACAACGCGCATTGCGCATATAATCTTTTACATATGGTGGACTTAATAATAATATCTTTTTCATGTTTTACTCCAAACGCTATAACGCTGCTTAAGCTCGGGTACTGCACACTGATTGCTCTTGCTCTTGCTCTTACCAACCCACACTCTTCTCGCTTCTCTCCATTTTCACCTCTTCTGTTCCCTCTGCAACCTCTGCCCCTCACCTAAACTCATTATTATAACCTCACCCCTTACCCCTCTCCTAAACTCAGGAGAGGGGAATACATTAGGTAACCTCACCCCTACCCCTCTCCTAAACTCAGGAGAGGGGAATACATTAGGTAACCTCACCCCTACCCCTCTCCTAAACTCAGGAGAGGGGAATACATTAGGTAACCTCACCCCTACCCCTCTCCTAAACTCAGGAGAGGGGAATACATTAGGGATTAATTTTTATTATATTTATGCGTTGATTCTTGTTAGTACTTTCTCTGTATTTTCTATTATTTCTAAGAGTCAAAATTCGATATTCTTTTATTGATCATTATTTCACCACCACTATCTGCATTATCGGGGCAAAAGCTTTTCTATAGTATCTATCCTTGAAAATTATATTCGTTGCAGAACTCAGTCCGTACCAATGATATTTTATTTGAACCTTTTGGAACCCTATATCGCAAACAAGCTTTTGAATATAGTCACTATCAATACCATTTTGATTATATTCCGTTAAATCATATATTTCATCGTTGAGTTTACTATCTTTGTAATGCGCTTTTGAACCTGCAAATTTGCGATAAATATTAAGAAACCATTTGAAACGTTTATAAAAATGCAATTCCATGTCATGATCAGAGTAAAATACCCCGCCCGGTTTTAATATTCTGTAGACCTCTTCAAATAATCCTTTGAATTCTGCAAAATGATGCAGACCTGCAAAACATGTGACAAAATCAAACATGTTGTCCTCATAGCCCGTATCATAAACATCTCGTACTTCTGCAAAGTCCGCAAACTCGGACGCGATTTTTATCATCTCTTTTGATACGTCAATTGCATATTTTTTCTCGAAAAGATCGCCCAGTACTTTCAAGACAAAACCTGTGCCTGCTGCAATGTCCAGCATATTAGCATTCGGTAGATTATTTTCATAAAGAATCTGCTTAATTGTTTTTTTCAGCCAATCCTCCAAATTTTTATTTCGTCTTTTATCGAGCATCTCATAATCTTTTCCGATTGTATCGTAAAACAACTTATTTGCATTTGTAACTTTATCTTTAATATTTTTATTGTTCATCCGAATCCCTAAAATATTTTATTTTTCTCATAAAACTTTACTGCATCACGCGTAGAATCTTCCAGTTTATATTTTGGCTGCCAATTCATCGCTTGCTTAATTTCAC
>JBHPKP010000054.1:0-5110 GCA_042566505.1 bacterium
AAGGAGTTCGATCTGGATGATGGAACTTTGGTAGCTAGTTACCATACTTTGGGTAATGTGCAAAAACTTGATGTATATGGAACAAAGATATTTGTTGCTGACCATGTGGCAGGAGTGCATGTTCTTGATGTAAGTTCTCCCGGAAAAATAAGCTTGATGGATACATACAATACACCCGGTTTTGCTTATGGGGTAAAGTATGTAAATGGCACGGTTTATGTTGCAGATGGTACTGGGGGATTGCATATATTGGATGCAGGTGATCCGAGAAATCTTGCATTAGAAGGTACGTATGATACGGATGGTGAGGCAAGGGATGTTGTAGTAGATAAAAATCAAGAATTTGCATTGGTGGCAGATGGAGCAAACGGACTGGAGATTATTGATGTGAGTAATCCTGGTAGTTGTTCGCGTTTGGCTTTGTGTGATATATCCGATACTGCGCGTTCTGTAACTTTATATGACAAAAAAGCTTATGTAACTGGGGATAATGGATTATATATTTTTGATATTTCCAATGTAACAAATCCTATTTTACTGGGAAATTATTCCTCGGGTTATACTATCTACGCTATTCAGATTCAGGGTGGCTTGGGTTTTATGGCAAGTGGTGGTAGGGGCATTGAAGTAATCGATGGCATTGGGTACATGAGGGAGTTGGCAGGTATTACATATGGCGGAGACAGCAGTGAAATGCTCAAAATACGCGCAACAGATGGTGAGGCAAGCGCTTATAGCAATGTGTTTAGAGTGAATATCAAAGGTATAGGCGGTTTACCTGTTTATACTTATACCGAAGACCAAAGCCTTCCAATTACAAATCTTACAGTTGTATCTCAGGATAGTTTTTCGGGCGATTTGAATATAACATTATCGGATCCTGATGCAGGTATTCTAACTACTGCTAGTTTTGGAGATGTGACTGCAGCATACCATAATGAAACTGGTTTATGGCAGGTGCAGGGGAATCTGACAGATATAAATGAAATACTCAAAAAACCAATAACATTCATTCCTGCAGAAGATTATAATAGTGATGTTGTTTTAGATATAAAGTTCGACGATGGGTATTTGCCTGTTGCAGAAAGGTCATTGGTTTTAAAAGGGATAAATGTGCAGGATGCTCCTGTTTTTGTAAATCCACTCACAAATCAAACAGCGCTTGTAGCTCAGCCATTTAACTACACTGTACCGCCTAGTGCAGTTAAAGATGCAGACAATGAGCAACTGGTATTTACAGCTGTAGAGTTGCCTACCAGACAGCCCTTGCCCAGCTGGCTTAATTTGAATGCAACAACCGGCGAGTTTTCCGGTACCCCTCAAGGAGCTGATAAAGGTATAGTTTTGGTAGAGGTAACTGCGCACGATCAAAAAGGTGGAAATGCAACAGCAGTATTTTCTGTTGATGTGCCAAATACAGTGCCAATAGTAAATGCAACTATACCACAGGTGGATGTTTATACCGGTCAAAATATGAGTTATCCAGTGCCGCAAGAAACATTTTATGATCCGGATGGAGATATATTTATTTATAGTATTGTCGAACGTTTTGGCGGACTTTTGCCGAACTGGCTGAGTTTCGATAATATACTCGGATTATTCACAGGTGTTCCTCAATCTGCAGACAGGATGACAAATTTTCTAAATGTTACAGTTGATGATGGTTGGGGCGGCATGGCCCGGACAGGTATGGTTCTGAATGTAGCAAATGCTAATCCGGTTGCTGCAAATCCATTTGGGAATCTTGCAATTAATGTTGGCGGTAATTTAACATTCCTTGTTCCATCAAATACATTCTCTGATGCTGATAATGACAATATGACATTGAGCGCTGCACTGGAGGGTGGCGGGTCTTTGCCAGCATTTATGGATTTTAATGAAACCCTTGCCACATTCACTGCTGAACCTGTATCAGGAGATCAGGGTACGTATTCGGTTAAATTAACAGCAGACGATGGACACGGAGGCACTGGTAATTATGTTTTTGATTTCTTTGTTCCGAATAGAGTGCCTGCATTAATGGTCCCTTTAGCAAACCAAACTGTACCTGTGTTAACTCCTTTTAATTATACGATTCCACTGGGTACATTTTATACGATAGATGGGGATCCGCTAGTCTATGATGCCAGACAGTCAGATGGTAGTCCGTTAACTGCATGGTTAACATTTGATCCATTGCTTCGAAGATTTACCGGAACACCGGTTGGTGCAGACAGAGGAATCTATGATATAGAAGTTTTGGTTCATGATACATTTGGTGCAAATGCAACTGATATATTCAGATTAACCGTCCCAAACACTACCCCAACAGTCAGTCAGTTAATTCCGGATAGAATTATAACAGTCAATAGTTTATTGAATTTTGTGTTTTCCAGTGTAACGTTTAGTGATATTGATGGAGATAGTTTTTTATATAGTGCGAGTCTTGAGAGTGGTGCTTCATTACCAGGGTGGCTCAATTTTGTTGGGGTGAACAGATTATTTACAGGTACACCTGTAACCGGTTCGCAAGGTGAGTACATGACAAGAGTGCTAGCTGATGATCAGTATGGCGGTAATGTAAGTACGATATTCAAAATAACAGTGCCAAACAGAAAACCAGTACTTGTAATGCCTCTTTCTGCGCAAATAGTACCTTATAATACTCTGTTCAGTTTTTGGATTCCCGAGGTCTTTACTGATTTAGATGGGGACCCGTTGGTTTATAACGCGACAATGGCTGATGATACGCGTTTACTCGATTGGTTAGAATTTAATAATCCAACGCGTCTATTTACCGGTAATGCAACTTTTGATGATGGAGGAAATTACAGAGTAAGAGTATTCGCAAATGACGGATTCGAAGATTCATTGCCAGTAGATTTTGACTTGCGTGTGGAAGTGCCGCCATATGTCGATAAACTTATACCTAACTGGATAGCAAAGATTGGCGATGTATTGAGTTTTTTTATAGATCAGGCGACATTTATCGATAAGAATGGTGATGCGATGTTATATAGTGCAAGGTTGGCAGATACCACGCCTTTGCCTTCATTTTTAAGTTTCAATGGAATGGTTGCAGCGTTTTATGGTGTACCTGAGGAAGGTGACCAGGGTATATATGATGTGGAGGTATTGGCAAATGATGGGTTTGGTGGGATAACAGGAACAACCTTTAATTTGACAGTTGACCATAAACCGGAAGTACAAACTCCGATATCAACTCAATCAATTAATTTTGGTCAAAGTATGAATTTTACCGTACCTTTGGGCACAATAATTGATAGAGATGGCAATCCGCTTTCGTATATAGCAACACTTTCGAATGGTGCGCCGCTCCCTTCATGGATGCATTTCGACAATCAGACTTTGACATTTACAGGTACACCTGAGACAGGGTCCGAAGTACAAGTATTTGATATTGCTATAACTGCAAACGACGGTACAGGTGGTACAGTTACAACAGTATTTCCTTTGCGTATAAAGATGCCAATAAGTGTTATAGGAAATATTGAACCTCAGAGCTCATATGTGGGTCAATTGCTTAATTATCTGATACCTTCCAATATTTTTAGTTATGATGTATACGATGAAATTACGTATCAGGTAACAATGGGAAATGGTGACCCGCTTCCTTCTTGGCTCAGCTTTAATCCTACGACAAGACAATTAAGTGGTATACCGCCGATAAATGTGAGAGGTACTTTATCCCTAAGGGTTACAGCTCGGGATCCATCCGGTGGAGAAGCAAGCGCAATACTCCCACTCAATGTTCCGAACCGAGCGCCTGTACAGCAAGGTACCATACTTGAACAAGGAGCAGTTTTGTTTTATTCATTTGAGTATCCTTTGCCAATCGGACTATTCTATGATCCGGATAATGATCCTCTAAATTACACCATGCGTGTTTTAAGTGGAGATAGTAGTTGGTTATCCTTTGATGCCAAGAGGATGCTTCTTTTTGGCAGACCATTGACTCTGGAAGGATCTGATGTGGAAATAACAGCGTCCGATGGCATAGATAGTGATAGTATGAGGTTTTCCATAAGTGTAAATGTTTGGGAATTTATATTACAAGTAGCGCAATACTATGTAGCAGCAGGAGCAGGAACAGGATTATCGTATTTGGTGCTTTCAAGATTACAAAAAAGAGCTAAAAATAAGATTAGGAAAAGATTGGAAACTATGAGAGAAAACTTAGGTAGACTAAGGGAAAAAGTTGATAAAAGATTAACTAAGCTAACACATAGAAGAACTGCAAGTATAAGTCAGGAGCCCGAGCAGGAATTAAAATCACTTGATTCGCCTGCAGTTGTGGAAGATGAAGAATTTGATGCAGAAGAAATAGATAAAAAAGTAGCAGAATTACAAGAGGCAAAGCATAGATTAACTATAGTAATTGCAGACAAACCAGATAAAAAGCAAAAAGTTGTAACTGAAGAGGACCTAAGATGTATTATTGATACATTAAAGACTCATCTTGCAAATCGAAAGATGAATGAAGCTATAAAAACTATTAGAGAATTTAAGCTAGTTGCAGAAAATTATTTTAGAACACAAACTGATAAAAGCATGTTTGATAGACTCGATATTGATAATCTGCTTACAAGCTTGACTGATCAATTACAATCACAAATAGTTGGACAAAGAGAAGATAATGATTCAGTAAGTCTTGCTAGGGTATTACTTGAACTTGTGGATTTGATTTTGCTTGTTGAAACAGGTAGAGGAATAAAAGTATTCAGAAAGCAAAAAGAGAAGGTCTTATTACTTAGCAATGCAAAAGACACTGATCTGCGAAACTTAATAAAACTTTGCAAGTTATGTGTTTTGTGTATGCAAGATGAACGCGATAAGAGTTCGTTTATTAGCAAGCTTCTTGTTTTAGGTTTTGTTTCATTTGTTTGGGTAAGGGGAATAAAAACCTTGAGGGATACTTATAAAGAAATTCCGTCATTATGGTATCCTAGGCTATTATATATACGGGAATTGAGCGCTATTGCAATAAATAATGAAGAAATACTCGAGGAATTGGAAAGGGTAGTTGAAAAGTATGCAATCAAGAAGTCAAATCCGGACTTTGCTTTTGGAGTTATGGAAATATTGACGGATATAGGAAGAAAAACACAGA
>JBHPKP010000055.1:0-5105 GCA_042566505.1 bacterium
AAAAATGAAAAAAAATTGTTTATTTTTAATCGCATTTCTAATGTTATCATTCTCTTCGCTCTTTGCAGGATCTCCACATAATTTAGAAATAGGAGATGTTGTTTTTAGGGAATTCAACATAAGTATTTTAGGTTCGGAAAGTTTTGGGCATTGTGGAATATATATTGGTTATTCTACAGGTACTGTGAAGAATCCATTAACAGGAGATTATTATGTAATAGAACAAATGGGACCATCTTTATGGCCAACCGTAACAAAAAATGATTTATCAGATGTTACTTCTGACCCAGATAAACTTTGGCAAAAGTTGATTGACAACAAAATTATTAACGAAAACGGAAAAATAACGGGACCTATTGAACAGTTAGATTCTATTAACATAGAACTTGAAGCAGCAGAAAAAGAGTATCTACGATCTATTTTATTGAACCATGCTCTTGGGATGATAACAGGAGACGGCGGTGGAATAAAATTCACCACTTTAAAAGAATTCAAAGAAACAAGTCTTTATTGGGGTGGAGGAACAAAAAATTTAACTTATGAGCAAAGGAAAAAGATAGTAGAGGAAGCATTAAAATTAAAATCTCTAAATATTAAATATGTTAGTGCTCCGTATATACATAAGATAATCAAAAGCACTGATACTAATAACAACGGAGAATTAATTGTTGATGAAATACAGCAATTACGTTGTGATGGTTTTGTAGAAGTTGTATATGCATTAGCAGGACAAACAATACAAGAAGATAAAAATATTTTAGAAGATTGGGACTGGTTCAATAAAAGTGGAGACGGTTTCATTATAAATGGTTTTTTGACTAGAAGATTGCCCGAAACTCAATTTTTAGCTATGCCCGAATCCATAGGCAGTTCTCCGTATCTGCATACATATCAAGATGAAAACAATGATCCTAAAAAAAGAAAAATTGTTGTAGATGACGGAGTTAATGGCTCGGGTATCTTTAGATTGAAAGTTTGTAAAGTAGAAAGCACTCATTTTGCAGACGTATTCAATGATGTTATTACTGAAACAACGTCAACGCAAATAGATGAAGCAATTAATCCTACTGTAAAAACTCTAACCTTTACTACTGGGAAATTGGATTCAGGCACTTATTTGGTAGTAGGATATGATGCAGCCGGGAATTATGATTGCAATTTTTTTACAATCAAAGACTTTACAATAGCTGGACATATCTCAGACCTATATAGGGATGGGATATCCGCGATAACAGTAGATTTATCAGGAAATAACATCTGGAAAACTACAAAAACAAACAGCGATGGCAATTACGAGTTCACAAATCTGGAACCAGGAGATTATACAGTAACAGTAAATCCAGGAAATTACACATTTATTTCGGGAAGAGAAGAAACTAATATTTCAGAACAATATCCCAATCAAACAGTAAATTTTTCGGAATCGAATACAAATGCTACATTCGGATCCTATATAATTTGGGGTGAAATAAAAGATGTTAATGGTTATCCGATAGATACGTTTATAAAATTGTCCGGACCCGGCGTCGATCAATATACTTATACAGACATCAATGATTGCGGATATTATCAATTCAAAAATTTAGAACCGGGTACTTATACTATAACACCATTCGAAGGAGATAATCTATACACGTCTGATCAAAAAAGTAAACAAATTACTGTTTCAAGTTCCAACATAGCAGTATATTTTACAGGAACTTATATAGGGCCACTTTATACAATAAACGGCTATATAAAAGATAATAAAGGTAAAAGCATTCCTAATACATTGGTAGAATTAAGAGATGATAGAATAGATGTAAAAAACATTACTAAATTAACCGATAATAACGGATATTATGAATTCACAAACTTATTAAAAGGCGGAGCTTACACAATTACTGCAAAACATGGAGACTATACATTTAATTATATATCTCAAGACTGTTCTAATCTTCGAGGAAATGAACAACTAAATTTTACAGGTTCTTATATTGGTAATACTTATTCAATAGCTGGAACAGTTAAAGACATAAAAGGTCTTCCAGTATCAGGAGCTCTTGTAACACTATCAGGTGAAACTAACAATAGTCTTATAACAGACAATAATGGCTATTATGAATTTGCGAATTTAATACCAGCAGATTATACAATAACATTGGAACATGAAGATTATATATTTGATTCCACGTCTCAGACTTATCAAAATTTATGCACTAATAAAACACTGAATTATTTGGGAACATTAGTGACCTACAAAATAAGCGGATACATAAAAGACACAAGTGCAGTTGCAATAGCTGGTTCTACAGTAACATTATCCGGTTCAGCAAGTGCAACATGTTTGACAGACAGCAATGGTTATTATGAATTCACAGGTTTAGTAAAAGGCGATTATACCGTAACCCCTCAATACAAACATATATCGTCATTTACTAATCCGGGGCCTAATAGAAACTATACTCAACTAAATTCCGATACAACAAATCAAAATTTTGTAGGGATACCTGAGCTTTATACCATTAGTGGTTATGTAAAGGATGCAGATGGCAATGCTATTTCCGGGTCCACAGTAACAGCATCAACATCAGCAGGCATAATCGACACCATAACAAATGAAACAGGGTATTATGAACTAGGCCCTGCATTATATTCAAAAGCTTATGTAGTCCAAATTTTTGACACTAACTACAATTTTGCCCCATCAACATTTACCTACACTATGTTAGATGGCAATCAAACAAATCAAAATTTCATTGGCACAATTATTCCAAAGTACAGCATAAGCGGTTATGTAAAAGATAAAGATGGTTCAGCAATTGTTGGTTCAAGCGTAACACTTTCAGGAGTAAGATATTTTGAATGTTTAACGGACAGCAATGGTTATTATGAATTTACAGATGTAGTAGATGGCAGTTACGCATTGATGGTAGAACATTCTGAGTATATAATTCCTCTTGAAGTAATTTCGAATGTCGATGAAAATACAAGCGACCTTAATTTAATAGGATGGAAAACATGTTCGATTAGTGGATATGTTAAAGATAGAAATGAACCTATAATTGCTTCAACAGTTACATTGTCGGTTTCCTACGATGCAACAATATCTACTCAAACAACAGTAACAGATGATAATGGCTATTATATATTTGAAAATTTGCCTGCAGGAGAATATAACTATAATACTATTGATTATTCTATCCAAAGTATATATGAAAATTATTTGTTCACACCTTCGAGTAGAACATATTCTTCGTTATTTTTATCATCATTAACGGATTATCGTATAAGCAATCAGAATTTTCAAAAAATAATAGAACAACCGATACTAACCCTTAGTACCGAATTACTCGATTTTGATAAAGTCAAAAAAAACGAAAGTAAAACTTTGACTTTTACAATTACAAATACCAATAATGGAACATTAAGCGGAAATATTACAGCCGATAAAGACTGGATAAAACTTTCGCCTACTAGTTTTACAAGCAATAAGCAGATAGTTGATGTAACTGTTGATTCGCTCGAGACGGATGGACATTATACCGGCGTAATTACTATTGAATCAAATGGAGGGACAGTAACTATTAATGTAAAAATAGAAGCAAATTGTGTGCTCACAAAACCAAATCCGTATAATCCAAATAGGGATAATGCTTTAAGTTTTTATGGTTCAGGTGTGATTCCAAATGACACAACTATTCAAATTTTCACAGTAGCTGGTGAGCATGTAAAAACATTGCACGAAGAACAAGGGCTAAAAGAAATTGCATGGGACGGTCGAAATGAAAATGGAAATAGAGTTGTAAGTGGTTTATATATCTATGCAAGCAAAAGCCCAGAAGAAAAATGGGTCGGAAAGTTTACAGTTCTTAAAAAATAAAAATTTATAAATAGGAGATGTGTACAATGAAGAAAATAATCTCGATAATAACAACACTTTTAATCATTTCAAATCTGGTTTTTGCAGATAGTTCAGGGACAACAATGGCAGATTTCTTGAAACTTGGTATAAATGCCAGATCAGTTGCAATGGGAGAAGCATTTAGTGCAGCAGCAGACGATAGTCATGCAATACATTATAATCCTGCAGGATTAGCGCGTATTGAAAAAAAAGAGGTTTCGTTCTCTCACCTAAGTTATGTTGCGCTCATAAATTACGATAATGTGCAGTATGTTCATCCATTAACAAAGAGTGTACTTGGAGCTGAAATAAAGTTTTTACATGCGAAAGACGAAAGACGGGACGTACAGGGAAACAAGCTCGGAAGTTTTTATGATTATAATAGCGCAGTAAGCATTGCTTATGCAAAAAAGGCAACGGAAAGCCTTGATTACGGACTGTTATTAAAAGTTTTACAGATGAAACTGGATGATAAAAGTGGAACAAGCGCAGCTATAGATGCAGGATTTTTGTATAGGCTAAATCAAAAAGTAAAATTGGGCTTAGTTTTGCAAAATTTTGGTTATAAGATGAAGATAGCGGATGATGAAGCAAACTTACCGATGAATGTAAAATTTGGATTAAGCTATAGATTTATAAAAAAAGCTGTGGTTGCAACTGATATAAATATTCCGTTTGAAGGTGAGAAATTATTTAGTATAGGTTCGGAGTATTGTCCTGTAAAATTATTAGCAATACGCGCAGGCTATAAATTTCGTGAACAGGGAAACTTGCTCGGCGGAGTAGATGGAGTAACAGCTGGTTTAGGATTCAAGATAAAGAACTATGGCGTAGATTACGCATTCGTTCCTTTGGGTGAGTTTACAAATACGCATAGAATAACATTTAAGGTTAAATTTTAACGACAGGAAGTGCAGTAAGTACCTCGTATAGAGTTAGTATGATTAAATTCTGAGCTGCAACGTGGTTGGTGGAAAAAGGTCTTTGAAAAAGAAAAGGCATGACGCACAATAAAAAGGAAAAAATCTTTTTAAGGAGGTGCGAGCATACCCAACGAATTTATAGCAGTAGATTATCACAAAAAGTACTCTTAAATGGCCTAATACCAAGGTAGCTGCGAAAGAGGCAATTTGGGAAGCATGGGGAAATAATTATTCAAAGATGTATCCAAAACATAAGTTCCTAATTTTAAAATAGACCAGAAAATATTGCTTATAATATG
>JBHPKP010000056.1:0-4986 GCA_042566505.1 bacterium
GTCTATTTTGGAGAACAAATATGAAGAAATCGAGTATACAAAAGATGGAAATATTGTAATGCGGGAGCCGATATTTGAAAATGGTATATTGTCGAAAGACAGAATTTTTACATTTATTCCTATAGTAGGTTCATTGCTGAAAGTAGAAGAGTATGATTACAAAAAGCAAGTTGTTCGTGTTTTTTGCAATGATAAAGAAAATATGTCCATTGATTTCTTTTTGCAAAAAGTACTCAAAGGTATGATGTCTTGGGAAAGATACAAAAAAGTTGAAGCATGTATTAATGCACCAAAAGCATCACGTTCCAGAGTATCATCAATCGTTTGGTCCCTTTTTGATGAAACAATGGTTTTGATGAATTTGGAACATTATGCCAATGAGTCAATGAGAATGCGAAATACTTTAATTGAAAAGATAGAAGCAGAATATAAATATTTGAGTTATCCTGAACATGTAAAAATTAATGTCGAAGATATAACAAAACAATATAAAGAATTATTAAAGAATATTGCCAGTCCCGAGAAGCAAAGAAGTCAAATACCTATTCCTGATATCACTGCTTTCGAAAAAATGAAGCAAGCAGTATGAAAAATATTTCATAAGTTATTCGCTATTTGCGAATCGTGTAATTTAATAATTCAATTGATAAATTGCACGATTATGATAAAATGCCTTAATTATTACGAAACACTTAATCCTACAGAAGTTCAAACTACAAAATAATAAAATTTATCCTTAATGTATCTCTCCTCTTTTTGACGAAGTTGAGATAAAGAGGGGTTGGGAGAGTTTATGAAAAGACCGCTAAAAATAATCATTGTCGATGATAATAAGGAATCACTTAAGTATATCGAATTACTTGATGATTTTTTTCTTTCGAAAGAGTTTATGATCACGATCGATAATGATCCGCAAAATTGTATAGATGTTATTTTTGAACAAAAACCGGATTTAGTACTTTTGAGTGCAAGTGTGACCAATTTTGATACAGCTAGTATAGTTGGTATTTTAAAAAAGAATCGTTTCACATATTGTATACCGGTTATTGTTTATAATTTTTTTATAGATGCAAATGGAGATGATGAAGCTGAGATAACAGCTCTAAATCTGGGTGTTGATGATTTTGTAAAAGCTCCTTTTAGTTCGTCTATTCTTATTGCAAGGATAAAACTTGCGATTAAAAAAAATATTGCAGTCAAAAAAGCTATCCCTGCTGAAAAAGATATATTGAAATCTGGTAATATTGAAATTAATACAAACTCGCATGCTGTATTTGTACATAGGAAACTCATATATTTGACACCAAAAGAATTTGCGCTTTTGTATTTGTTTATCAAACGAAAGAATAAGGTTCTCAATCGAGTATTTTTATCAGAGACAATATGGGAACATGATTATAGCAATACAACTCAGACCATAGATCGTCATATTGCAAATCTCAGACGAAAATTGGGTGAAGAGGGCAGGAGAATTAAGACACTTCCGACAATCGGTTATAAGTTTATGGAAAAATAATGGGGCATTTGATGAATGTTGAAATAATTTGTATTGGAACAGAACTTCTACAAGGTCATTTGAATACGAACAATGCATATATTGGTAAAAAGCTTTTTGATCTTGGTTATAATATCTGTTTTCAGACAAGTGTTGTTGATACTGAAAAACATCTCAAGCATGTGTTTCGGTGTGGTCTGAAACGTTCTGATATGCTTATAATAACAGGCGGCTTGGGTCCTACATTCGATGATATTACACGTGAATGTCTATCGAATGTGCTGAATGTTCCACTAATAAAAGACTCCAAACTTCTAAAATCCATTCATAACTATTTCAAGTTTCGCCAAATTGATATGCCATTTAACAATGAGAAAATGAGTTATATATTCAAAGGTTCAAAAGTTATTCGGAATGATGTTGGTACTGCACCTGGTATGATATTTGAGTATAATTTCAAAGGTAAAAAAAAGAGTATTATTTTGCTGCCAGGTCCGCCATTTGAAATGCAGCCTATGTTTGAGATGAGTGTGATTCCGTATTTAGTGGAGAAATCAAAAAAAAATATTAAGACACTTTTATTCAGGACAACCGGTCTTGCAGAATCAAAAGTCGAAGAACTCATAACACCTATTATTGCAAAGTACAAAGACCATAAAAATATAAATATTGCATTTTCAATTTTGGCAAAACCGTGCTTGGTTGATTTTTATATCAAGCTTACATACCCAAAAATAGCCAAGATTTCAAACCTTGTAAAAAATTTACGTGCAAATGTAGGAACAGTGCTTACTGACAAAATTTATTCGCATGACGGCAAATCTCTCGAACACATAGTGTCGGACATGCTCACTTCCAAACATCTTCGGTTGTCGATAGCTGAGTCCTGCACCGGCGGTCAACTTGCAAGTAAGCTTACAGATATCCCCGGCACTTCACGTTTCCTAAACGAGTCCATTGTTGCATACAGCAATGAAAGCAAAGTAAACCGTTTGGGAGTCAAAGTATCCACGCTAAAGAAGTATGGCGCAGTAAGCAAGCAAACTGCACTCGAGATGGCAAAAGGCGTGCGGGTGTCGTTAGGCGCAGATATAGGTCTGAGCATTACCGGTATTGCAGGACCGGACGGTGCCACTAAAACCAAGCCCGTAGGTCTTGTGTATATTGGTATTCATACAGATACATTTTCACATGTAGAAAAACTTTTAGCATGTGGTGATCGACAAAATATAAGAAAACGAGCAGTGATAACTGCGTTGGATATTTTGCGGAAAAGTATTAATTCTAATTGATAAAATGGCTAAATCTACTTGGGAGCGATTATGCGTGCATTTATAGCAATTGAATTATCGGATGATTTAAAAGAAAAAATATTTAAACTGCAGAATAAATTAAGAGATGCTTTAGACGGGAAAATTAAGTGGGTGGAAAAAGAGAATTTTCATTTGACATTGAAATTTTTGGGTGATATAAAACAAGACAAATTAGACGAGCTTTTTGAAAAAATAAAGAAACCTATTAGTAAAATCGAATCATTTAAGATTGAACTAAAAAACATTGGATTCTTTCCAAATAAAAAGTTTGCAAAAGTAATTTGGATTGGTGTATCTGAGCAAGGTAAATCATTGACTACAATTTCAAGTTGTATCGAGCAAACTTCTGAAAAGTCTGATAAAGAATTTCATGCGCATATATCATTAGGTAGAGTCAAAGGCAAGATAAAGATGGGAAATTTAAATTCAATGAATCAATCATTAGATTTTTGTGAAGTAAGAAAGGTATCAATTATCGAGAGTGAAATAACACAAACCGGTCCAATATATAAAACTTATAGAGAAATAAAATTAAAATGAATGAAAGTAGAATTTTATCACTTGATTATGGACGAGCCAGGATAGGACTTGCAATAAGTGATCCATTGAAAACAATTGCATCTCCATTAGTGGTTATTAAGCATGAAAGTATGAAAAAAGATGCTTTGAAGATTCATGAAAATGTAGTAAAATATAATATTACAAAAGTAATAATCGGGATAACTTTTAGGTTGGATGGTTCTTTGAGCGAAATAGCAAGTGAAGCAAAAAAGCTTGGTAAGTATTTGCATAATAGATTTAATGTTGATGTTGAATTTACAGATGAAACAATGACAACACGTGATGCATATACCTCTATTTCAGAGGGTGGGAAGAAAAAGAAAAATCGAAAACAAAATATTGATATGTATGCAGCCTGTAAAATTTTACAGGCATATTTAGATAATTTAAAGGAGTTAGAAAATGAAAAATAAAAAAACATTAGTTGTTGTTGTAGTGATTCTATTAATCATGGTAATTTTTGCTTTGAAATTCTCAAATAATAAACCACAGGTTGGAGTTAAAAGGCCGCCTATAGTACAATTGCCACCAAAAGCAATGATGGAACCATCGATAGATGCAAGAAGTGTTACAAACTTTCCAACTGTTCTATCAAAACCACAGCTTAATCCGACAAAAAAACCAATGCCGCCTTTGAAAAAGGAAGAAGAAAAGTAGAACTGAATAAGATATGAAAAGAAATCAGATTATTTTATTATGCTTTTTAATATTAATTGTCTTATATAATTTGTTTTTTGGAATTAAGGCTAGACAATTTGAGAAAATATTAGTTTTTGGTAGTGGTATATCTACAAATGCTATAGCCAAAAAACTAGAGGATAATGGTGTAATAAAAAGTGCCATTATGTTTAAAATTTATATTAAGTTGATTAATGCAGGTGAGCATCTGAAAGCCGGGACCTACATGTTCACAAAACCATTATCAGTTGCAAAAGCTGCTGAAAAAATATTGAAAGGTGAAACTCATTTACTAAAAATTACGATTCCCGAGGGGTTTTCGGCTAAACAAATTGCACAACGTTTAGCTGAACAAGGCTTTGGTGATTATGATAAATTCATGGATATTATTGAACAAAACAAATGGGAAGGTTATTTATATCCTGAAACATATGTTTTGAATCCCGATCGAACTGAGTATAATATACTCAAGGTAATGGTTGATTCATTTCATAGAGAAATATTTCCGCTTTTTGAAAATTACGATTTTTCAAAATATAAAAAACTTAGTTATAAATTTGACAAAAAAAATGCAGTAATTCTAGCATCTTTAGTGGAAAGAGAAGCAAAGGTTCCGTCGGAAAGAGCACGAATATCTGCAGTCTTTCATAATCGATTAAAAAGACGATGGTATTTGGAATCATGTGCAACAGTGCAATACATTCTCGGAAAACCAAAGGCAAACTTATATTTTAAAGATTTAGAAATTGAATCTCCATATAATACATATAAACATATTGGCTTACCGCCGGGTCCGATATGCAGTCCTGGTAAGCTATCGGTTTATGCAGCTTTGCATCCTTCGGATGAGGATGTTATGTTTTTTGTTAGGAATGGTGATGAAAATGGTGGACATACATTTACACGTTACTTTAGTCAGCATGTAAAAGCGAAGAAGAA